>JAXJJE010000301.1:0-12409 GCA_036298405.1 Acutalibacteraceae bacterium | reverse complement strand
GTAGTTCGTAGTTTTTATTTTTCATTTTTTACCTCGTTTTACTTTTATATTAGTATTATTTACAAAATCGTTGTTGTTATTACATTAAGCGAAAAAAGTATATTAATATTTTGTTAAAGCAAATAAAAAGTAAGATTATTTATACTAATACTTAATAAATTATTTGATTAAGGTAGTGATGTTATGAGAAAAAAATCGATAATAGGCTTAATAACTGCGTTGTTATTTACAGCAGTAGGTTTTGGAATATCAACCCTGTTTACAGATTATCGCATAGGTAATCTTACAGTAGAGAATGGTATAGAAAAAATTGAATGGTTTTATTATTTATATTACCTAATGGTGACAATGGCATTGTTTGGAATAGCTGTGGCAATTACAGCGTGCTTTTGTTTGATGTTTGAAAAAACAGTTTGTAGGTGTTGTGAATTTAAAACAAGTGCAATTTCGTTTGTTTTGTCGACTATAGTAGGGTTAGGAATTTTTTGTTTGATTTTATTTGCCTCCTGCTTTGCTTTTACTGACCCAAAATATCATCCAATCACTTTTCCAGCAAGCTTTATATTGGGTAGTATAAGCTTTTTGGTATTTGTGGCTTTGTTATTTAAATATGCAAAGCTGAAAAAATATAATCTCTCTGTAAAAGCGATTGCTATAGATGTACTATTTTCGCTTTTATATGTTATACCGTTTTTTGTGCTGTACAATACTCTGGCAAGCTTTTTGCGTGATTGTCTGCGTATTGCAGGTTTAATATAATAAAACATATTTGAAAATATATAGTATAATAATACCCATTTTTTTAGAAAATCTTTTACAGTTAAATAATTAAATGATATAATAAAATAAAAAGGTGATTTATATGAAAACATTAAAGATATTAAAGCTTACAGCTATATTGAATGGTATATTTTGTTTTTGCTGTATTGCGTCTAATATTTGTTTTGCACTTCACCGATATTATGATATACATCCTTTATTTGGAATTGAGGGCATATTATTATATGGCTGGTTTGTGAATCCGGTTGGAATTATAACCTTTATTCGTGGTCTTGCTATATATAAAGAAGAAAGAAAAATACCTGAAGAAAAGAAGATAATAGGCTTAAAATGGATATGGATATTTATCTGGTTTATTATTACCATTGTATTCTGGCTGTTTGGTGGTGTGCTATTCGTATATCTGACAGGTGGAGTGTAAAATATTATATGATATAATTAAAACTTAATACATTATGAAGCAACTGAAGTCTACGATACATAGGTTGCTTCTTTTTTTATTAAATGATAAGCTTTTAAAGAAAGGATGTGTTACCGATGAATACTTATGTTACAGGTGTAACAATAAAATCACTTCGTGAAAAGCAGAAGCTGACTCAGGTACAGCTGGCAGAAAAAATTGGTGTTAGTAGCAAGACAATATCTAAATGGGAAACTGCAAAGGGATTACCAGATATCTCTTTATTACAGCCACTTGCATAGGCGTTGAATATCTCTGTTATTGAGCTGATGAATGGTGAGCATATTACTAATAAAAATGTTTCTGCAAATATGCTACGAGCTAAGTTTTATGTATGCCCTGTTTGTGGAAATGTTATTTATAGCATAGGTGATTCAGTAATCAGCTGTTGTGGAATAACCTTGCCTGCGTTAGAAGCAGAAATTCCTGACGATAATCATAAAATCAACATCGAAGCTGTAGAGGATGAAAAATTTGTTGTGATAAAACATCATATGGAGAAAAATCATTATATTTCATTTATTACCTATGTTACCTCAGATAGAGTTCAGATGGTAAAGCTTTACCCTGAGGGGAATGCAGAAAGTAGATTTCAGCTTCGTGGTCATGGTATTCTTTACTGGTATTGTAATCATCATGGTTTTTACAAGCATAAAATGTAAATATATATACTTGTTTTAGAATAGTTTTATTGATATAATAAATTTGTGATATCTATATTCTTGTGTATTCTCACAATAATAAACTATATTTTGTAATTGTGTGTTTATTTTGAATATAGCTTTTATCATAGAATATTTTTATAAAAAAGAAAGTGAAGGTGTTTTTTATGGGTCTTATGGATAAACTTGGTGGTGCAGTTATGCAGGGTGTAATGGGAAATATGAGCGAGGTTAATCCTGAAAAATTAATGCAGGATTATGGTGCATATTTGATTAATGGAGAAAAAATTAATACTGGCTTTATGCTGGTTCGTGATGTTGTTATTTTTACAGATAAACGCATTATATATTTTGACAAGCAGGGTGCAACTGGTCAAAAAATGAGAGTAGAGTCTATTTATTTGGATTCTGTTATTAATGTTTCAGCTGAAACAGCTGGTTTTGGAGTAGATGATAGTGAGTTAAATATAGAATATATCGCTTCTCCTTATTTTCGTGCAAGTAGTGGTATTAATATTTCTTTCAAGAAGTTTGAGTTCCCTAAAAATTATCAAATTCAGGGTATTTACAAATGGCTACAAGAGGTTGCATACGCAAATCATATTCGCATAAATTCATAATATTAAAAAGCTCGCTGGTTGGCGAGCTTTTTATGTTTTAGAATATTGTAAATACATTTAAAATAAAGTTGTTACCCAATAAATAAGTCCATAAATTACAGAAGCTAATACACCGTATACTATTACAGGGCCTGCAATGGTAAACATCTTTGCACCTACACCAAGAATAAAGCCCTCGGTTTTAAATTCTATAGCAGGCGAAACAACCGAATTTGCAAAGCCTGTTATAGGCACAAGTGTACCTGCACCTGCGTGCTTTGCAATGTTGTCGTACAATCCAAAGGATGTAAGCAATCCACCTAAAAATATAAGTGTAACAGATGTAAGTGTACGAGCATTTTCCATACTCATTCCAAGCGTATGAATATATATGTCGGTTAACCCTTGACCTATAGTGCAAATTAATCCACCTATCAAAAAAGCCTTTAAGCAGTTTGTTATAAGCTTACTGTCAGGAGAGGCTTTTTTTGTCATTTGAGAATATTCCTGCTTTGATACCTTCATATCTATCAAATCCTTTCAAATTGATTTTATGCTTTTTAATCATTTTTATACAGACATAATTGAGTGGTATATGGTAAAATGTTAATTTTTCAAAACAAACTGTTAAATTTAAAATATGTATTGGAATATTGCTTTATTTTGTGTATAATGTAATGTGAGTATTAATGCTAATCTCTATTTGAGCTATGCAGAAAAATATATTTTTTTAAAATATAGATTATTAAAAAAATAAAAAAGGGGGATTACCAATGCAAAAAGAGCTTTATCTTGACAATAGTGCAACCACAAGGGTTAGCCCAACGGTAGCTGACCAAATATGTAATATGATGACAGAAAATTACGGTAACCCTTCTTCACTGCATTCAAAGGGATTACAGGCACAGCATAGTGTAGAAGAAGCACGTAATATAATAAGCAATGCTTTGGGTGTATCAGCAAACGAAATTTACTTTACGAGTGGAGGTACCGAGGCTAATAACCTTGCGATAATAGGTACTGCACTTTGTAAAAGAAAAACAGGTAATAAGATAGTTACATCTGCTATAGAGCATTCTTCTATAATGGATTCCTGCAAATATCTTGAATCACTTGGCTTTGAGGTTGTATATTTGCCAGCACAAGAAAATGGAGCTGTGTCGGTAGAAAGCTTAGAAAATGCTATAGACGAAAATACAATACTTATATCGCTTATGTATGTAAATAACGAAACTGGTGCTATACAGCCTGTAGAGAAAATCCCAAGAATAATAAAACGTAAAAATTCACCAGCAGTATTTCATATAGATGCTGTACAAGCCTTTGGCAAGCTACCAATGAAAAACACAAAGCTAAAGGCAGATATGATATCTGTAACTGCACATAAAATATATGGTCCAAAGGGTGTTGGTGCACTTTATATAAAAAAAGGTGTAAGGGTTACACCACGACAGTTTGGTGGAGAACAGCAATCAAAAATCAGACCAGGCACAGAGTCTGCACCACTTATAGTAGGCTTTGGTCAGGCTGTTAATGAAATTGATTACACTAAAAATGATAGAGTTAAAGAGGTAAATGCTTATCTTAAAGAAAAGCTAGGTGAGCTTGACGGTGTAGTTATTAATTCACCAGAAAATGCACTTGAATATATTGTGAATTTTTCTGTTGTTGGTATAAGAAGCGAAACTATGCTACATTTTCTTGCAGAAAAAAATATATATGTTTCTAGTGGCTCAGCTTGCTCAAAGGGTAAGCCAAGCTATGTGTTAACAGCTATGGGGCTTGATAAAAAGCTTGCTGATTCAGCAATAAGAGTAAGCTTTTCACACGATAATACTAAAGAGGATATAGACAGACTTGTAGAAACTATAAACGATGGTATTAACAGCCTAGTAAGAATTAAGTAATAAATGAAAGGTTTATATATAATATGGAAGAAATCATACTTATCAAGGTAGGAGAAATTGTTCTTAAGGGCTTGAATAAAAGAGCTTTTGAAGATGTTCTGCTTAAGAATTTAAGAAAAAGATTAATCAAGGCTGGTAATTTTGAAATAAAAATTGCACAGTCTACTATATCTGTAAAACCAAAGGATGATAATGCAGATATGGAGCTGGCTTCTGAAATAGTAGGTAAAACCTTTGGTATTGCTACATATTCAAGAGCTTGTACAGCTGATAAGGATATAGAGGATATTCAGCAAAAGGCTGTTGAGTATCTTGAAGAGGCTTTAGAGGATGCTAAAACCTTTAAGGTAGAGGCAAGACGCTCTGATAAGAAGTTCCCAATGACCTCACCACAGATTTCTGCTGAGGTGGGTGGATATATACTCAGTAAGTTTCCACACCTGAAGGTAGATGTACGAAATCCAGAGCTTACTGTTACCGTAGAAATAAGAGATTTTTGTGCTTATATTCGTGGTGGTGTATTAAAGGGTGTAGGTGGTATACCTGTTGGTACAGGTGGCAAGGCTGCAATACTTATATCTGGTGGCATAGATAGTCCCGTTGCTGCTTATATGATGGCTAAAAGAGGAGTAGAGCTTACTGCTATACATTTTGCTAGTCCACCTTATACCTCACAGCGTGCAGAAGAAAAGGTTTGCAAGCTGCTAGAGATTGTTTCTCAATATTCTGGCAGAATGACAATGTATACTGTACCATTTACCGAGATTCAGGAGCAGATAAGGGATAAATGTCCAGAGGAGCTTTTTACAATTATTATGCGTAGACTTATGATGGAGATAAGTGAGAGAATAGCATTAGAAAAAGAATGTGCTGCACTTATTACAGGTGAAAGCCTTGGACAAGTAGCAAGCCAGACTATACACGCTATTTACTGTACAGATATTGCTTGTAATATGCCTGTATTCAGACCATTAATTGGTATGGATAAGGACGAAATTGTTGCAATATCACGTAAAATAGGAACCTTTGAAACCTCAATTGAGCCTTATGAGGATTGCTGTACTGTATTTACACCAAAGCACCCTCGTACAAGACCAGTTTTAAAATATGTTGAAAGAGCTCAGAACGAGATGGATTGCGAAGCTATGATAAAAAGGGCTTTGGATAATCTTAAAATTACACAAATAGGGTATGGAAATAATAACTAATATATATGTAATATATATGTAAAATAAATTTGGAGGAATGTTAATGAACGCCGAATTGTACATACTTAGAAATATAGACAAGTCAGTAAATAATACAGAAGCTATAAACGCTGTAGCAACAACTCTTAAAGATAACGGAATAAAGGTTGCTTATAAAACTGAACTTGACGCAAAAAGAGAAAGATTTATATATAGTATAGCAGATTCTCTTAATCCAGATGAAAATATAGGTATTATTGTTGTTTTAAGTAGCTTTGAAAACGAAGCAGAGGATACAATACTCTTTAAAACACTTTCTTCACTTACTGCTACAGGTGGTACAGCTGATAAAAAAAGGCTCGAAGATGCTCTTTGTGGCTTTACAGGTGAATTTATGTCTGCAAAGGCTATTGGTTCAGACGGAAATAAAAACGGTTATATTTTTGTTGTTAATGGAATGAGCATAGTTTTATTGCCAAAAACTACAAAGGATAACGCAGGTGCATTAGTACGTGGTGCTGTAAGAGATTTAAAAGAGCTTGGCTTGTATGATAGTGTAACTAAAAAGGATACTGTTGAATCTATTATAAAGGAATTAGAAGCCGAACAGTTAAAGGCATCAATTGAAAATGAAGAAGTTGATAGCAAAGAAGAAAACAATACAGGTTCAGATGATGTAGTTGAATTTTATACTACAGAGGATCCTGATAAAAGAGATGCATCAAAGCTTAATTTTCAAAAGACGAATGATGATGATGTTTCTTTTGAGTTTATAATTATGTCAAACACCGGAGACTCTGTTAATAACGAAAATATTATAGAAGAGCCTGAAAAAGAAAAGCCTAAAAAAGAAAAAATAAAAAAAGAAAAACCTAAAAAGGAAAAGAAAGAAAAGCCAAAGGTAGAAAAATTAAACGTAGAGCCTGAAGAAAATGCTGTGGTTGAAACAGCAGAGATAAAGCCTAAAAAAGAAAAAAAGCCTAAAAAAGAGAAAAAACACTATACCTTTAAAGAAAGATTTATTCCTGTAAAAGAAGATAGTGGCAAAGAAAAGGCAAGAAAAATTATTCTTGATTTGGCTATACTTGTATTTATTGTTACAGCTGTAGTGCTTTTAAAGGTTGGAGTAGTAGACCCTTACTTAAACCAGAGAATATATGATGATATTAAGAAAGAGGTTGCTACTGAAATTGAGATTGCAACAGAGATTACTACAGACGCAGTAGGTAACGAGGTTGTAAAAAAGATAAAAACCTATAAAGATTGGGATAAGTTAAAAGAAACTAACAGTGATGTTATAGGTTGGGTAAATGTTAAGGATACAGATATTGATTACCCAATTCTACAGTCAGATAAAGATACACTTGACTATCAGTATTATCTGCATAAAGATATAAATAGAAATTACAGTGGCTATGGTAGTATTTTTGCTGACTTCAGAAGTAAGCAGGGAATGGACTCAAAGAATATCATTCTACATGGTCATCATATGATAGATGGTAGTATGTTTGAGGACCTAATGGGCTATGGTAAATATAAGCCAGATGTGGATTATTATAAAAAGCATCCAGTAATAACACTTGATTCTCCTAAGGGACAGTATGCATATAAAATAATTTCTGTTTATAAAACAAACACACTTGACCAGCATGGTGAGTTTTTCAACTATCTGACAGGTGAATTTGTAAGTGACGCAGAATTTATGAATTATGTATACCTTGTAAGAGAGCGTTCACTTATTGATACAGGTGTAACCTGTAACGAGGACGACCAGCTTGTTACACTTTCAACATGTTCATATGAATATTATGATTTTAGAACAGTTGTAGTAGCAAGAAAAGTAAGACCAGGTGAAAGCGAAACTGTAGATGTATCAAAGGCAAAGGCTAACCCTAACCCACTATGGCCTGATGTTTACTATAACTATGATAAATCAGCAAAGCCAAAGGTAACTACATTTAAAACAGAATATAAGAAAAACAATGTTGATTGGTATGACGGAAAGGGTAACCTGAGAGGTAAAGAAAGAATGTTTACTCTGCATGACGGACAGCCTGTTGTAGAAACTCCAAGTGAAAAGTCAACAGAGATTCAGACAGAGCCTGTTACAGCTACTCCAGTACCAGTACAGCCAGAAAGCATAATGCTGGATTACAGCCAGCTTGTTATGAATGTAGGCGATATTGAAACCCTAAAGGTAATTTGGACACCTGCAAACACAACAGAAAAGGGATTAAAGTGGATTTCGAGCAATGTTAATGTAGTAAGAGTGGCTTCAGGTGGTAAGGTAACAGCAGTAGCACCTGGTGAGTGTACAGTAACAGCTCAAACAGATAACGGCTTGTCATATGTTACTACAGTAATTGTAAATGGTATTACAGCTTCAAGACTTACATTGTCGTCATCAGCCTACAATACAACAAAAATAGGTGAGATTTATGTGCTAAGGGCAACATTTGAACCACTTAATGTAACAAACAAGGTAAGCTGGTCAAGTACAAATCCTAATGTTGCTTCGGTTTCAAATTTGGGTGTTGTAAAAATAAAGGGCTATGGTACAGCTACAATTAAGGCGACTCTTGATTCACTAACCTGTGAATGTGTTGTTACAGTAACTGAGCCAGCAACAAACCCACCAGCGACAAACCCACCAACAAATCCACCAACAAACCCACCAACAAATCCACCAACAAATCCACCAACAAACCCACCAACAACCCCACCAACAGACCCACCAACAATTCCTCCTGTTGAGGACGAAAATGTTGAAATAGTAGGATAAAGAGGTAAAGCTATGAAAAGTGCGTTAATATATTATACAGCTCATAAAACAGGATATTGTGAAACAGCCTTAAAGGGCTGTACAGAATCTGCAGGCGTTAATGTGGATAAGGTTATTGCAGCTGTGTCTGATGAAAATTTAGGGCAAAACATAAATATTTGTCTTAATGACTATAACGCACTTTTTGTAGTTGGAGATATTCAACGCAACGATAAGGCAGGCTTGATGTCTGTCTTATCGTGTGGATTAAAGGATTTTAATGTATCATCAAAAATATTAAAGGCAGAGCAAAGCAAAGGATATTTGCTTGAATTTGAAAATAAAAAGATTGTTGTATTACCGGATATACCAGAAAAAATAAGCAGATTAGTGTCTGCACAATTACTTGATTATTTGAAAAATGGAGAACAGTAAAGTATGAGAATGAGAAGAAAGCCATGGGCAAGACCAGAATTGGCTGCATGCGATTTTTTTGTAGATAATCCAAAATTAAACAAAGGTAAATGGGCAGAGTGCTTTAAAAAGAAACAACCACTTCATCTGGAGCTTGGTTGTGGTAAAGGCTCATTTATAGGTAAAATAGCATACGATCACCCAGACATTAATTACATAGGTGTTGACATAAAAAGTGAGGTTTTAGCAGTAGGCAGAAGAAATATTGTAAAGCTGTTTGGAGAAAAGCCAGTTGATAATATTTTGCTTACAGCACAGAATATAGAGCTTATTGAAGATATTCTTTCGCCAGAGGATGTAATAGAAAGAATTTATATTAATTTCTGTAATCCTTGGGGTAGAGAAAAACACAAAAAAAGAAGACTTACACATATAAGACAGCTTAACCATTATAAAACCTTTTTGAAAAAGGGTAGTGAAATCAGATTTAAAACAGATAACGATGAGCTTTTTGACGAAAGCTTAGAATATTTTAATGAGTGTGGTTTTGAGGTTACCTATATAACTAGAGATTTACACAATAGCGATGTAGAATACAATATAGAAACAGAGCACGAAAAAATGTTTTCTGATGAGGGTATTCCTATAAAGTATTGCATAGCAGTATATAAGTAAAATTCAATAAACACAGAAAGGAACAGACAAAAAATGAATATAAAAAATAAAACAGCTATGGTAGTAGCATTATCAATATTTGCTTCTTCGGTTGCTGGCTGTTCCTTTTCTGGAATATCTGACAGCGATCTTTTAAAGCCACCAAGGGCTACGGGTACAGAGGCAGCTATACAAGAGCTGCTAGAAAAAACTACTAATAATGATTATAAGCTTTGCTACCCTCAGTCGGGTGATTATCGTTCGGGCATTATAATGCAGGATATTGACGGTGATTCAAAAGAAGAAGCAATAGCTATGTATAAAACCACTAAGGACTCGAAAAACATAAATATTATGTTTATGAAAGAAAAAGCAGGTAAATGGGAATCCTTAGGGTCTTTTCTTAATTCTAACTCTGATGTTGACAGACTATATTTTGAAGATGTTGACGCTGACGGACAAAAAGAGATAATAGTAGGCTGGTCGTCATACTTAACCGGTGGTAATCAGATTGTTATGTATGAATATAACGACAATAGCACCATTAAAGATATTTTAGTAAATACAGATACACGATATATAGATTTATCCGTTATGGATATTACTAATGATGGAGTACAGGATCTTGTTGTACTTACAACAGCAGTAGACGAAAAAACAGGGGAAAATAAAACAACAGCCAGACTATACAGTAGCTGTATTGAGGGTATTTTCTCAAAGGTATCAGAGATTAAAACAAACCCTAAAATTATAAGCTATTCTCAGATTTTGCAGGGTAATTTAAGCAGTGGTGTAAAGGGACTGTTTATGGATGGTAACACTGCTAACGAAAATGAGCTTATAACAGAGGTAATATATTACTCTACCGAAAGACAAATTTTGGTAAATCCTCTTGATTATACAGAAAGTGACGGAGAGATAGCAAATCTTACAATAAGAAAAAGCTCAACCTTATGTAAAGATGTAGACAGCGATGGTATTATAGAGGTACCATCACCATATATACCACTTGTAGATACAGCTGATGTTGTGTCTTACCCTATAACAAAGTGGTATAAAATAAATAGTGAAGATGCTACTATACACGAAGAACAGCAAACGGTAGCCAGCTACTCTGACGGCTTTTATTTTGTATTGCCAGAAAGCTGGAAAGGTAATATAGTGGCTTCTAACGATAACACTACAAGAACAACATCTTTCTATGAAATTTTAGAAACTGTTGATAATAAAGAAATTTCAACCGAGCCAGCTACAGAAAAATCTACAGAAAAGGTAACTGTTCCAGAAATTTCAACCGAGCCTATAGAGCAAACTGAGCCAGCTACAGAATATACTGAGATGGTTGCTAAAATAAGCAAAGAGCCAATTCTTGAAATAAAGGTTTACACTGAAAAAAGCTGGAAAAACGAAAGTGCAGCAAAGCTTTCTGAGGGGTATACCGTAATTAAAGAGGATTCGGGGCTTATTTATGTATGTAAGCTTGGTAAGGCTGTTAACAGTAATGTTAATCTGTCAACAGATCAGGTACAGAATAATTTCTATTTGATATAAAATGGAGGTAACTCAAAATGAAAAAAATATTAGTTTGTGAAGACGAAGATGCTATAAGAGATTTTGTGGTTATTAATCTTGTTCGTGCAGGATATGATGTTATTGAAGCTAATTGTGGCGAAATGGCGTTGCAGAAATATGATGAAAATGGTGGCGATATTGATGTAGCCATTCTTGATGTAATGATGCCTGGTATGGACGGCTTTCAGGTTTGTAAGGAACTAAGACGTCGTAATGGTGGTATTGGTATAATTATGCTTACAGCAAGAACTCAGGAGATGGACAAGGTAACAGGCTTAATGCTTGGTGCAGATGACTATGTAACAAAGCCTTTTTCACCATCAGAGCTTTCTGCAAGAGTAGACGCTTTACATAGAAGAGTTGTACTTGCTCAGCAAAGTAAAGAAAGTAATTTTAAAGAGGAGCTAAAGTCTGGTGAGTTTGTGCTTAACCTACGCAACCGTGCTCTTTTGAAAAATGGCAAAATGATAGATCTTACACAGGTTGAATTTCAGATAATGGAATATTTCTTCTCTAACCCAGGTGTTGCACTTGATAGAATGGATATTTTAACTCACGTATGGGGTGATTCTTATGTTGGCGAGGATAAGATTGTAGATGTAAATATCAGACGACTAAGAATGAAGATAGAAGACCAGCCTTCGGCACCAAAATATATAGTTACTGTATGGGGCTTAGGCTATAAGTGGGAAGCTTAATTTATTTAATATAAAAAAACTACGGAGGGATAAAGTATGAAGAAGGGTATAACAGGCAGATGGCTTGTAAATACATTTGGTGTTATATTTATAGTAGTGGTAACACTTATACTTATTTTGTCCCTTATGCTAAAAAACTACTACTATAACGGAATACATCAAACGCTTAATGGTAGAGTTGATGAGCTTACCAATGTATTTGGTAATTATAAATCAACAAGCTATTCAGAGTTTGACAAAAGCTCTCGTACATATGTTGAGAATTTTGCAGATAAAGATAGTATGGAGTTAATGGTTATAAATCCACAGGGTATTATAACTATTACTTCTACTGGTTTTCCTCCTGATAGAGAAGTAAAAATGGAGGATTATAATGAAGCACTAAACGATACTGACGGCTATGGATTTTGGGTTGGAAGTCAAAATGATGAAAAAATAATGGCAGTAACACGAATAATTACCGATGCAACAGGAGAAAGACTTGGTGCTGTAAGATATTGTGTATCGCTTGAACCTGCAAACAGGCATATATTTGTTATGATTATGCTGATGATTGTAATAGGATTTTTTATCTTGTTCTTTGTTATGGTTTCGGGTGCTTATTTTGTAAGGTCAATTGTAAATCCAATAAGTAAAATTAACGAGGTTTCTAAAAAAATTGCAGAGGGCGATTTTGAAGCACGATTAGAAAAGCAAAACGATGACGAAATAGGTG
>JAXJJE010000300.1:0-2794 GCA_036298405.1 Acutalibacteraceae bacterium | reverse complement strand
CTGTTAGGTCGTAAATCTCTGCATTGTCTTCATCAGTAACAATCAGAAATAAATTTTTATCCTTACGAAAGATAAAGTAGTTATCATCAATGGTAATTATGTTTGATGACTTATACCCAAACAAAGCTACTATTTCTTTCGCATCTTCTTTTGTCATAAAAAATTTTTTCCTCCTTTAAATAATTTGTTTTACCTGATATTCAGGATTTAATTTTGGGGGCAAAAAAATAAAACCACCTACAAGATTTTTCAAACATCAATAAAGTGGTTTTTTCTTTTTTTCTTCTTATTGAAAATTAGCGTAATCACTCGTAAAAAGCTTGCTACTACAATCAAAATTGCCGCTAATACATATCCGATTTCTTGAATGTACGGTATTTTCAATGGTACTGAGATAACAGCACCTAAAATCGGAAAAAAACATACAATTATAAATGAATAGATACGATTCCTATTACGAATTTTGTATTCATCATAAAACACGGCTTTCACAATCAATCTAGCGATTAAGCTAATACAGCACAGCATTGGGATTATAAAAGACTTTTGTCCCACAAAATAAATTGTAGCTACGGCATTTAGCAATGATAATAAAACAATGATCATTATTGAGCTTCCTTTCCTTTTTATACTAACCACCATTTAAAATCGATAAAAGAATTTCGAGCAGATTTTGTGCTGACCGAATACTGACCCACAGCAAGGCTGTCGCCTTTTAAGGACACAGTATAAAGTGCAGTGGAAAATTGCCGAAAGGATTTCTGTATTTTAAATGGTTTTTAGTATTAATATTAATTTTTGCTTTTCCTGCCAGCGTGACTAATGCTGGACTTTTCCTTTCTTTGATTTATAAATAAAAAAACACCTACTTTAAGTGTTTTTTCAAACAATCAAAGTAAGTGGATTTAACAAAATATTTATATAGACTTTTTACAGTCTTCCCAAAAAGATATAACTATCCTATATGAATCAATGAACTCGGTTCATTGCAAAGTCCTACCTTAATAAATAGGCTAACTCAGATGCTCTATATGGCATCTGAAAATAAACTAGTAATAGTTTAAAACAATAGTGACATTATATCACTATTTATAAGATTTTGCAAGAGAAGGTCAGCAAAAGGCTTCTTATTGACATAAAGCTTTTTTATGCTAAAATTAAAATGAAGTTTGGATCAGCAGATGTTTATATAAGGTGGTGATAATACGTATCCAACGGATATTTGTTGGCAAACAGGAGTTTATACTGCTGAATGTGAATGTAAGTTTTGCGAACATAAATACGAATGTAGTGGTTATACTGATACCGATGAAAATGATTACGAATAAAATAGTAGCTCCTCTTACCTACATGGTAAGGGGATTTTTTACACTTAAAATAAAATTTTCCTTTTTTACAAATTATATCGTTATTACAAATAAATCGTTCAAAAATTTTTTCTAATAATTGACCAAACTGGGTTCTTGGTCGTATTACAAGTAGAAAGGTGGTTGAGTACATGAAAAAAACATCAGTACGGTCTGTTGATGATATTGAAGCTATCATTAACAAATACGGTGACATGCTGTACAGGCTATGCTTTATTATGTTGAAAAACCAAAGTGACGCTGAAGATATTGTTCAAGAACAATTATCAAATACTATCAGAAAGCACCAATCTTTGAAAATCACGAACATGAGAAAGCTTGGTTGATCAGGGTTGCAACAAATCAATGTCACGATTTGCTTCGTTTCCGAATACGACATCCTCAAGTTGATGATGAATATCTAGCAAAAATTTCATACGATTCATCTGACAGTGGAATTATTGAAGCCCTTACTACATTACCAGAAAAATATAGGATTGTTTTGACATTATACTACATTGAGGATTACAGAATTGAAGACATTGCAAAAATCATCAAACGAACGTCTTCTGCTGTCAAAATGAGACTTCAAAAAGGACGCAGATTATTAGAAAAAGTCTATCGAGAGGAGTATTTATAGTATGAATTTCAAAAATTTAAAAAACGCAACAGAATCAATCAAAATGCCTGAAGATATGAAATATCGTATTACAAAAAATTGCAAAACAAAACTCTCAAGTTCAAGAAAGGAATTTATTATGAAAAACAATGAAAACAACACTTTTTTAAGAAAACCTATTGCTGTATTTGTGGCTGTGGCCATCTTATTATCACTATCTGTAACAGCTTTGGCGACAACAGGTGTTATGAAAGGATTCTTTCAGGATATTACTGATTTTCGTGGTGCTGTTACAGGAACATCCTACGAACAAGCTACTGACGAAATCAGTATGGATGGCACTGTAAATAACAACGAATTAATAGTTTCAGCAACATTTATCAATCCTCAACAGCCACCTTACTGCTATGTAGAAAAGCTAGGTATTACTGAATATAGTATCACTGATATAAACGGAAAGCTAATCAAAGAGGGTTCTGCTAACTCTGCTGAAATTGTGAATGGACAGGCAGAAATCAGCATACCACTAAATGATATTAATAGTGGTAGCTACAAGCTGGTTGTTACTGCTTTTGTTTCTGAGAAAAAAGCAGACCAGCCTTTGAACATCAATGGAAACTGGAGCTGTGATTTCACTAAGTAAGAGCTGATAAATAATATATCAAACAGTTAGCTTAACGGTAGTTGAATAATAAAATTAGCTACCATTAATCAGCCTATCGCCTTTCACTCCATTAAATATATGGTTTTATACGCAGTGGTTTTATTATAATTAGTAAAAAGACTTGCACACCTTGGATATGTCATAATATCCTCTGTGTGCAAGTCT
>JAXJJE010000299.1:0-7344 GCA_036298405.1 Acutalibacteraceae bacterium | reverse complement strand
TCCTTGCTTTTTCAATTTCCTTTTGTTGCTCTATTGTCATTTGATATTTCATTTTTCTCACCCTACTATATTTTAACACTATTCATTTTAATTGTCTAGTTTTTATCGGAGATTAGTATTAGTATTAAACATTGTTAAAGAGTGAACAAAGCTTTATGAGGAAATTTTGTGCCAAATAAATATTTACCCACAGCAAGACTGTAGTACAATATGAAGTGCTGTGCAAAAAATGCCGAAAAGGTTTATGCATTTTAAATGGTGTTTAGTACTAATAAAGATTAGCATTGATTACCAAAGCCAATCTTTATGGTATTGCAATTAGTTTGTTTAAGTATAAGCTGATTGACAGATTACAATTAAAAAGCAAGGCAGACCACCTTTGGTTAAAAGTGTCTGCCTTGCTTTGTTTATATATTATTTCTGATTACTCTTCTTTTTCGTCAAAAGACTGTGATGCAAGAAATTGTAGATGAGCAAGCTTTTTAGTTGCCTGCATTTCTGCCATATTAAATAGCATATCTGCTCTTTCTGGGTTTGCACGAGCAAGCAGGTTGTAACGGTTTTCTCCCATTAAGAAGTCACGGTAGCTTAGTGTAGGAGCCTTTGAGTCGATTGTAAGTGGGTTCTTACCAGCGTCAGCAAGTCTTGGGTCATATCTGTAGATATGCCAGTAGCCTGACTGTACAGCTTTCTTTTCTTCAGCCTGTGCAACTGTCATCTGTCCCTTAATACCGTGGTTGATACAAGGAGCATAGCAGATAATGATTGATGGACCGTTGTAGCTTTCAGCCTCTACAAAAGCCTTTATACACTGGTTGTAATCAGCACCCATAGCAACCTGTGCTACATATACGTTGCCGTATGTCATTGCAATAGCTGCAAGGTCTTTTTTATTTGTAGCCTTACCAGCTGCTGCAAACTGTGCAATAGAGCCACTTGGTGTAGCCTTAGAAGCCTGACCACCTGTGTTAGAGTAAACCTCTGTGTCGAATACAAGAATGTTTACATCCTTGCCAGATGCAAGTACATGGTCAAGACCACCAAAGCCGATATCGTAAGCCCAGCCGTCACCACCGAATATCCACATAGACTTCTTAGCAAGCTGGTCTTTGTCTACAAGAGTTTTCTTAGCAAGCTGTCCTGCTTCACACTCACAGGTGCTGATTTCTTCAAGCTTTTCGATAAGTGCGTTTGCAGCCACCTTGTTTGCACCAGAATTTGTAATAGTAGCAAGGTAATTCTCGCAAGCCTCTTTTACATCTTCCTTTTCTACCTTCTGAGCAATCTCAGAAACATAGCTTGCCAGTCTGTCACGAATAGCATTCTGACCAAGTACCATACCATAGCCGAATTCTGCGTTATCCTCAAACAGTGAGTTATGCCATGCTGGACCCTTGCCCTCTTTGTTTACTGTGTAAGGTGTAGCAGGAGCAGAAGCACCCCAGATTGATGAACAGCCTGTAGCGTTTGCAATAAACATTCTGTCACCGAATAGCTGTGTTGCAAGCTTTGCATAAGGTGTTTCACCACAGCCGGCACAAGCACCAGAGAATTCTAGCAATGGCTGGTTAAACTGGCTACCCTTAACTGTTGTTTCTTTAAATTTAGCAGCAACCTCTGGCTTGCTTGGTAGGCTAAAGCCATAATCGAATACCTCCTGCTGTGGTCTTTGCTCGTCGATTGGCTTCATCTCTAGTGCCTTGTTACCCTTTTTACCTGGACAAACCTGTGCACAAGAGCCACAGCCTGTACAGTCAAGAGTTGAAACTGTAATTGCAAATGTAAGCTCTGGCATACCTGTCATTGGTGCAGTTTTCATAGCCTCTGGAGCATTCGCAGCTTCCTCTGCTGTCATAGCAACAGGACGGATTACAGCGTGTGGACATACATAAGAACAGAAGTTACACTGAATACAGTTTTCTGGGTTCCATGATGGTACATCTACTGCAATACCACGCTTTTCGTAAGCTGATGAGCCCTGTGGTGCTGTACCGTCAATGTGCTTAGCAAAAGCAGAAACTGGTAGCTCATTACCCTTGTAAGCGTTAACAGGATGTAGAATTGTGTTTACATACTCAACAACATCATCTCTGCCGTTTGTTGATACTACCTTAGCAAGCTCGCCTTCAGCGTTTGCCCAGCTTTCTGGTACATCTATCTTAACAAAGTCTGTTGTACCACGCTCAATAGCAAGGTGGTTCATATCTACAATAGCCTGACCCTTTTTGCTGTAGGACTTTGTAGCAGCGTCCTTCATATATTTAACAGCGTCTTCCTTAGGGATAATGTTAGCTATTGTAAAGAAAGCAGACTGTAGAATTGTATTTATTCTGCCACCCAAGCCAATCTCTTTACCGATTTTGATACCGTCGATTGTGTAGAAGTTAATCTTCTTCTGGGCGATAATTCTCTTCATTTTGTTTGGTAAACGCTCCTCAAGCTCTTCGCCACTCCAAGGACAGTTAAGCAAGAAGCTACCACCCTCTTTAAGGTCGTCTACCATATCGTATTTAGTTACATAAGATGGGTTATGACAAGCTACAAAATCAGCCTTACTGATGTAGTATGTAGACTTAATAGGCTTGTCACCAAAACGCAGGTGAGATACTGTTAAGCCACCAGACTTTTTAGAGTCATAAGCAAAGTAGCCCTGTGCGTACATATCAGTTTCATCACCGATAATCTTGATAGAGTTCTTGTTAGCACCAACTGTACCGTCAGCACCCAAGCCCCAGAATTTACAAGAGCTTGTGCCCTTTGGAGTTGTGTCTGGATTTTCTAGAACCTCAAGAGATAGGTGAGTAACATCGTCAACAATACCGATTGTAAATCTTCTCTTTGGCTCAGCCTTTTCCATATTGCGATATACAGCAATGATATCACCAGGTGTTGTATCCTTTGATGACAGACCATATCTGCCAGAATATACATTAACCTTACCAGAAAGCTCAGAGCCGTTTATAGCAGCAAGCACATCAAGATAAAGAGGCTCACCAATTGAACCAGGCTCCTTAGTTCTGTCTAGTACAGAAATATTCTTAACAGTCTTTGGTAGCTCGCTAAAGAAGTAATCAGCAACGAATGGTCTGTATAGTCTTACCTTTAATAAGCCTACCTTTTCGCCATTAGCTGTAAGGTAATCAATAACCTCTTCTGCACAGTCATTTACAGAGCCCATTGCGATAATTACATTTTCAGCGTCTGGTGCACCATAGTAGTTAAATGGCTTATAGTCTGTGCCAAGCTTTTCGTTTACCTTGTTCATATAATCAGCAACGATTTCTGGTACAGCGTCATAATATACATTACAAGCCTCTCTAGCCTGGAAGAAGATATCATCGTTCTGAGCAGTACCTCTTGTTACAGGGTGCTCTGGGTTTAAGCTTCTTCTTCTGTAAGCGTCAACTGCGTCGAAGTCAAGCATATCAGCAAGGTCTTCATAATCCCAAGCTGCAATCTTCTGAACCTCGTGAGAAGTTCTGAAGCCGTCGAAGAAATGCATAAATGGAACTCTGCCCTTAATTGCAGCAAGATGTGCAACAGCAGCAAGGTCCATACATTCCTGTGGATTTGTAGAACAAAGCATTGCATAGCCAGTTTGACGACAAGCGTAAATATCTGAATGGTCACCAAAAATTGACAATGCGTGTGATGTTAAGGCTCTTGCAGAAACATGAATAACGCTTGGCAATAATTCACCAGCCATTTTATACATATTAGGAATCATTAGTAGTAAGCCCTGAGAAGCTGTAAAGGTTGTTGTTAGAGCACCAGCAGAAAGTGAACCGTGCACTGCACCTGCAGCACCACCCTCAGACTGCATTTCTGTTACCTGTACCTCTCTGCCAAACAGATTTTTTCTACCTGCTGTAGCATACTTATCTACCTCATCAGCCATTACTGATGATGGTGTAATAGGATATATGGCAGCAACATCTGTAAAAGCATACGCTACATGAGCAGCCGCACTGTTACCGTCCATAGTTTTCATTTTTCTAGCCATGGGACTTACCCTCCTTAAAATATTCTAAATATATTCTCACTCTAAATTATAGAAGTTAATATACTTATTTAATTTACACAGTAGTTTTATACAACCACTGCTCTGACTATAATTTTAGCATTTTTACACCAAAGTGTAAAGTGAATTAACGATAAAATTATTTACTTAATTGTAAAAAATGTGTGTCATTGCTAATTTTTATGTTTTGTATCGAATTTTTTCGATTTTATACTTTGTGCCTTTAATAGCTTGATATATTCTGTTAAAAATCAAAGCTTAAAGAGTTTTGTTCTATACTAATGCCTACTTAAAAGTTGGAATAGAGTGTATAGCATAATTCGCTTAGAACGAAGTGCTGGTTAAATTATGCCCACAGGTTGTCTGGATAAGTGTTGATAATATAAAAAATCAGCATACGCAAAATATAGCTTTGAATTTGACAATATTGTCAAAATAAGTCTGTATATTTTACAAAAAATACAGTTGGAAAGTTATGGTGTGTATGTTAGAATATGTTTACAGTGTTAATGAAGAACAAATTAACAAAATAATTGATTAGCTGAAAAAATATTATTAAAAAATGAGAGGTTATTTTTATGAAAAAATTAATTGTTGCATTACTTATAGCTGCTATGATGCCTGCTTGTGTAGCGTGTTCAGTAAGCGTTGATACAGATACAGATTTAGATACAGGAAGCAGTGTAGTTGATGTAGAGGATAAAAAGGACGATGCCGAGGATGAGGCTGAAGAGGCTACCGAGGACAAGGCTGAGGACAAGGCTGAAGAAAAGGCAGACGACAAGGCAGAGGATAAAGAAGACGAAAGCTCAAAGAGTGATGATTCTGCTATAAGAGCTGATATATCTACTGATGGTGTAGACCCTGAACTAGTAAAGACACTAGATAGTTACGAGAAATTTATAGATGATTTCATCGTGTTTATGACTCCATATAAAGACCTTGATACAGAAACAGCAGACGAAGCAGTTGTAACTGAATTCTTCACAGCTTATATGGGATTCCTTTCAGAGCAGGAGGCTGTACTTACATCATTTAGTGAGATTAAGGTTGATGATTTAGAGGGCAGAGATAAGGAGTATTACGAAGAGATTAATGCTAGCCTAGAGCAAAAGCTAAAGGATGCAGGTCTGGAGGAGCAGGCTGGTATTTAATTAATACAACAGTAATGAGAGGTTGTTTTTAGTGAAGAAGTTAATTACTGCATTACTTATAGCTGCTATAGTGCCTGCTTTTGTTGCTTGCTCAGTAAGCGTTGATACAAATACAGATTTAGATACAGGAAGCAGTGTAGCTGATACAAATGACATAAATAATGACGCTGAGGACAAGGCAGAAGAAAAAGCCAAGGATAGCAATAGTAACAATGAGTCTGTAAACCAAGCTACAAAGCCTGACGGTGTAGACCCTGAATTTAAAGAGCTTATGGATAACTACGAAAGCTTTATGGATGATTACATTAAGTTTATGGTTGAGCATGGCGACGAGGTAAGTGAAAATCCTTATGAAGATGGCGATGGTAAGTTCCTGATGGCGTATAGCGATTTTATGAAAGAGCACGCAGATGTAATTGAAAGCTTTGAGGGTGTAGACCCAGATGAGATTGAGGGTGAAAATAAAGAATATTTCGATGAGGTTATAAGCCGTATTGAGCAAAAGTCTAAGGACGCAGGCTTAGAAAGCTGGGAATAAGCCAACTCTTGTTTATTGTTAGTATATAATCAATGTATTTAGCCCCCGAATATGCTAAGCTCTGTTTATGCTAAAAAGTTAATATTTTAAAAGCTTAAACAGATAATAGCGTTTAATTAAATGCCGAAACACCAAGCTGTGTTTCGGCGTTTTGATTTTTGTTTAGGCTAAAGCTGATTTTTATTTGACAATTCTATTATTTTCTAATACACTATTGATATATAATATTAGTGTAAGCTATTAATTTATAGGAGATATTTTAAAGATGACAGACGACTTTACGGGAAAGGGTTATTCAAAAAGGAGTAGCAGTATATTCAGCAGGTTATTTAAGCACGATGAGCTTGAATCGCCAACAGAAGCCGAAGATGAGGTTATGAATATGCTAAGCCTTTGTTGCAGTCGTGGCTTGATTGACGATAACTGCAAAATTATGATTGAAAATATTTTCAGCTTTGACGATACCTCTGCAAGCGAAATTATGACACATCGTAAAGACTTGGTAGCCTGTGCAGACACAGAGCCTCTTAGTGAGGTTGTGGATAAAATTATAAAGTCAGGCTATTCAAGAATACCTGTGTATCATAACGACGCAGATAATATAATTGGCATATTATATGCAAAGGATTTACTAAGATTTATATTTGATGATGTTCCACAAAGCTTTAAGCTTACCGACATAACACGAGAAGCCTTTTATGTGCCAAGCTCGAAAAAATGCAGTGAGCTTTTTGCAGAGATGATTGCAGAGAAAACTCAGATTGCGATTATGGTAGACGAATACGGTGGTACAGATGGTATTGTGTCTATGGAGGATTTAATAGAAGCTATAATGGGCAATATTCAGGATGAATTTGATAACGAGGAAGAGGATGTACACCGTATTACAGAAAAAATTTACTCTGTGGATGGTTCATCGTCACTTGATGAGGTTAACCAGCTGTTAGGCACAAGCCTGCCAGAGGATGAATTTGACACAATAGCAGGTCTTATTTTAGACAAGCTTGGTACAATCCCAAAAGAAAACGAAAGACCAACCGTTGTTACAAACGGAGTTAAATTTACAGTAGAAGAAATAGAAAAGCGTAGAATAGTTAAGGTATTGGTAGAGCTTATAAGCGATAAGTAATAAAAAGCTGGGAGGATATTTATTATGAGTGACAGAGGACAAAAGGCATACGATTATTTTATGCAGGGCTACAACTGCTGTCAGGCTGTTGTGCTTGCGTACAGCGATTTAACAGGCTTAAATGACGAAACAGCCTCGCTGATAGCGTCTGGCTTTGGTGGTGGCATAGGCAGAACAAGAAGCGTGTGTGGCACTGTGTCGGGTATGGTTATGGTGGCAAATATGCTAAGAGGCTACAGCGACCCAAAGGACTCAGCCGGCAAAAAAGAAACCTACCAGATGATACAGCACCTGCTTAATAAATTTAAAGAGCAGAACGGTTCAATCATCTGTGCAGAGCTTTTAGGCTTAAAGCCTATGGAAAGCACAAACCCAACCCCAAGCGAGCGTACAGACGAATACTACCAAAAACGCCCTTGCCCATTATTGTGCAAGGACGCAGCAGAAATTCTAGAAAGCTACCTACAAGAAAATTAATAAAGAAATTTATAAGCAATACCAG
>JAXJJE010000298.1:0-1203 GCA_036298405.1 Acutalibacteraceae bacterium | reverse complement strand
GTAGGACGAATAACCTGCTCGGCTATTACATCTGACTTTTCAAGCTCTAAATCACCAGGTGTAGCACTTACAAACACAGCCTGATTAATTCTTTCGTAAAATTCATCAAAATTAAGTGGTCGGTTATCAAGAGCAGATGGTAATCTGAAGCCATATTCGATTAGATTTTCTTTTCTTGCTCTGTCACCTGCAAACATACCACGCACCTGTGGCAATGTAACGTGTGACTCATCAACAAACAGCAAGAAATCCTCTGGGAAGTAGTCAAGCAGTGTATAAGGTGACGAGCCTGGCTCTCTGCCCGATAAAACTCTTGAATAATTCTCTATACCCGTACAAAAGCCTATTTCCTCAAGCATTTCTATATCATAACGTGTGCGTTGGTCGATTCGCTGTGCCTCTAAAAGCTTGCCCTTGTCCTCAAAGAATTTCTTTCTTTCTGCAAGCTCTGCCTCAAGCTCCTTTATGGCTTTAAACATTTTATCCTTTGGCACAATATAGTGCGAGGCAGGATATACTGCTGCGTGCTTTAGTACACCAAGCAGCTCGCCTGTAAGTGCGTTAATCTCTGTAATTCTGTCTATTTCATCGCCAAAAAACTCTACCCTTATAATTTTGCCCTCACTATTTGCAGGGTAAATCTCTACAACATCGCCACGCACTCTGAATTTATTACGAGTAAAGTTAATGTCGTTTCGTTCATATTGTAATTCTACTAATTTTCTTAAAAGCTCGTCCCTAGACTTTTCCATACCTGGACGAAGTGAAATAACCATATTACGGTAATCTATAGGGTTACCTAAGCTGTAAATACAGGATACACTTGCTACTATTATAACATCTCGTCTTTCAGACAAGGCAAGCGTAGCACTATGGCGTAGCTTGTCTATCTCGTCGTTAATTGAGCTATCCTTTTCGATGTAAGTATCTGTATGTGCTATATATGCCTCTGGCTGATAATAATCGTAGTAAGAAACAAAGTATTCTACAGCATTTTCAGGGAAAAACTCCTTAAACTCGCTACAAAGCTGTGCTGCAAGAGTTTTGTTGTGTGCTAAAACAAGCGTGGGACGGTTAAGCTCAGCAATAACATTAGCCATAGTAAATGTTTTTCCCGAGCCCGTAACACCGAGAAGAGTTTGTTCCTTGTATCCCTTATTGACGCTGTCGGCAAGCTCCTTTATGGCCTGCGGCTGGTCTCCC
>JAXJJE010000297.1:0-9639 GCA_036298405.1 Acutalibacteraceae bacterium | reverse complement strand
TTAAATCACTGAACAAGGTAATGGATAGACTCTGTGATACTATAGTTTCGCTTACTTCTGATGTTATTAAAAGTATAACTGCACGCAAATGGGTTTTGTCTAATTTTAATTAGATATTAGTATAATACTTACTAAAAAACGACCACAGCTTTTGCTGTGGTCGTTCTGTTATTTGTCTTTATTCTTAGATTCAGAGCTTTGTTTGTTTTTGCAGGCAATTATAATATCACCCAATGTATAGCTTCCGTCATTGTTTAAATCACGCTCTACAGGCTCTTTTTTGTCGTCTGACTTCTTGTCATCCGACTCTTCTTCGTCATCTGACTTTTTCTGCTTATCCTCTAAGCCAAGTAATATTATCTGCATATCTCTAATGCTTTCTGGCTCTTCCTCTTTTTGGGTTTTATCGTCAGAGTCTTTGTCGTCGGATTTTTTATCATCGTCTGACAAATCCCCCTCTGGCTTATGCACCTTACTATTAACTGCTACATATCTTGCCTTTATACCCCTATCGTTGTCACGCATAGCATTTTCAAGTCTTGTAAACACCTCTATCTCGCCTGCCTTTTGAACAGTAAAGGTAATTGTCGTTATGTGGCAACCTGTCTTTTGGGTAAATTTGCCGTTTTCTGTTTGTAGCATTCCATCTGGATTTTCTTCGGTAATATCACCTATACCAAAACCGATCAGGTAATTAGAAAATTTCATCTAATCAAAATTTTCTCTGAATGGTGTGTAATACGGCTTATAACCATCCTTTGCTACCTTTAGCACCTTATTTTCTTCTCCTACATTAAGCTTACCTGCCTGATTTTCCTTTTCCTTTGTGCCAACAGGCTGGTTAAAGTATGTCCACGCAGTAAAGCTTTGTACAGTTGGAGAATCAAGCTTTAATAATACATCATAGGTAAATGTATCGCCAACCTTTACGGTTAATGGCTTTTGCTTGTTGTCGTCAGCAAAGTGAATTATTGCAGTAGGAGCTTCTGTAACAGGCTCTGTGATTGGCTCAGTTGGAGCTGTTGGCTCGGTTACATCGTCAGTTATAGGCTCTGTTATAGGCTCTGTAACTGGCTCTGTTGGACGAGTTGGCTCAACAGTCAGCTTTTCGTTATAGATTGCAACATACTCTGCTTTCTTTTGGGCATCGTCGTTAAGGTCTATAGTAGCCTCATCAAGTCTGGTAAATATCTCTACCTTACCCTCTTGCTCTACCTTAAAGGTGATTGTTGATACTAAGCAACCTCCGGTCTGTGTAAAATCTCCGTTGCTTGTTTCTATCATCTTATACTTGTCATTATCGTCAAGCTCGCCAGTACCAAAGCCAACCAGATAGCTGTCTGCTACCATCAGGTCATACTTTTCTTTAAATGGTGAATAGTAAGGCTTGTATCCATTTTCTGCTACACTTAACACCTTATCTTCACCAAGTATTACAGCGTTACCCTCTTGGTTTGGTTCTGTCTTTGTGTCTACTGGCTGATTGAAGTATGTCCATAATGCAAAGCTTTGTACCTGTGGGTCTGTCAGCTTTACATATACATCATAATCAAAGGTTTCACCAACCTTAACTGTTATCGGCTCACGCTCGTTATCGTCTGCAAAGTGAATAACAGCTGTAGGAGCTTCGGTAACAGGCTCAGTAACTGGCTCGGTAACAGGCTCGGTAACAGGCTCGGTAATCGGCTCTGTTTTTGGCTCTGTTTTCGGCTCTGTTTTTGGCTCTGTTTTTTGCTCTGTTGCCTGAGTAGGAGCCGTAGGCTTAGTAATAGGTATAAGCTGTGGTCTTACAGGCATATATGGTGGCTTTGCAGGGCCAACAGGAATAAGTAGCTGTTCCTCTTGCTCTGTTGGTGCTGTTGGAATAACCTCGGTAGGCTCTGTAGCAGTAGATAACGAGAACGTACTATCTTCTCTTGGAGATGACGCTCTTGTACGCCTTACCGTTGTTTTTTCAGTTGCAAGTGTTACCCTGTTTTCATCATACAGCTCACCCTCAATAGCAATTTTAACTTCCTTTTTAGCCATATCTGCAAAAGCATTTTTTACTACAATAGTAACCTTATGTTTACCTGCCTCTGTTATGTTAACACCAGGGTCAAGATATATATTTTCAGATATGTCATTACCATAGCCATCACGGGCTACAATATATTTAGCGTCTATACATCTATAAATGTATTCCTCAAGCTGATTGATATTGCAGGTATAAGGTACATTTTGTACAGAGATTGAAGGACCTCTGTAGTTATCAAGCTGTAGTCCTCGTTTGAATGACTGCAAATTATATCTTGGGTCGTTTACGCTATATACAACAACCTTTCTGTTATTTTCGTTTACAACCGAAGCTGTAACCAAATCTAAAACATCGTCACCACTTTCAGAAACAGCATTTACACCCTGAATAAGACTTATGTCGCTTCCGTCAAGAACAAGTGGGTCGCTGTCAAAGGTCATTTCGATTGACTCTGTTGTAGTAGTAATATAGGTATATACGGTATTATCCTTCAGTAATATATCTGCAAAAAGAATCAAAAACAGAGTTACAAAGGTACATATTACTGAAAGTGTCGTAATCGTAATATTTATAGCTCTTCTCATACTCTCCTCCTTCGGTAGCATCAGCTGAAAATCTGTAATGCTTTTTCAAATTCAAATACCACAGGTATTATGTAGTATTAATTTTTTAATCATTACCTTCGATGTTATCGTTTTCACTACTATCCTTTTCTTCGCCAGCATTTTCGATGTTATCGTTTTCACTGCTATCCTTTTCTTCGAAAGCATTTTCGCTATTATCGTTTTCACTGCTATCCTTTTCTTCGCCAGCGTTTTCGATATTATCATTTTCTTTTCTATTTATTTCAGCGATACTTTCATATTCTGCAACACCTTCGTTGTCTGACTCGTTTTTATCCTTGTCATCCTCGTCTGAATAGTCGCCATAACCGTAACCATAGCCGTAACCATAGCCATAGCCACCATAGCCATAGCCACCATAGCCACCATAGCCATATTTGCCATAGCCATATTTACCATATTTGCCATAGCCATATTTACCATACCTTCCATAGCCACCATAGCCATAGTTACCATAACCATATCTACCATAGCCTTTGGTGCCAAATACACCCGATGCCATATTAAATATACAGCCGAATATCTCTATTTTGCTACCTCCAAAGCTGGCAATTGCCTCGGTTATCTTTTGAGCTTTAATATAATCCTGTCTTACTACAAATACAACACCGTCTACGCAATCTTTAATTTCTAAAGCGTCATCAATAACGCCTACAGGTGGTGCGTCTACAATAACATAATCAAACATTCCCTTTAGTGCCTCTATAAGCTCTGCCATTTGCTTACTGCTCATAAGCTCTGCTGCATTACTAACAGACCTTGTACCTGGCAAAACATACAAGCCACTCTTTTTCATTCTTACAATTGCATCCTCAAGATTACACTCACCTGTAACTACATCTACTATTCCCAGTGAATCATCCTCTAAAGGCAGATTAAACTGTCTTCTTAGTGATGGGTTTCTAAGGTCACAGTCGATAATAATAGTTTTTAAATTCTTTTTCTTAAACGAAATTGCAAGGTTAGAAGAAAGTGTTGTTTTACCCTCTCCGGCACCTGTACTTGTTATCAAAAAAGAATTATATTTTTTAGTCTTACATTTTTTTATTATGTTATTTCTTATTGAGTAGATAGACTCTTTATATCTTGAATCTACGTGATTAGAATCAAGAGAAACTACTCTTGATGAATTACTGGTCTTTTTGTTTACTACCTTTATTACCGAGCCCAGTCTCTCGTTATTTAATAACGATTGAATTTCATCTGGCTTTCTTACCGTTACATTAAACATTTCTAAAAACAATATTAAGCAAAGGCAAGCAAATATACCTATACAGGTTCCTAAAATCGACCTTATTCTATAAACAACTGCATTTATAGGCTCAGATGACGCTGACGGTGGAACAACTAATACCATTTCAGTATCACCTACTACATATTCAGCAACCTCAGGAAAATTATTGATAACAGACTTTAAAAGGTCGTATGCCAACTGATAATCTGAAGCTGTTGCTGTAACAGTAAACATATTTGTACTTTCTATAGCTACTGCTGTAACTGTACCTGGCATATAGCCAAGCTCTAAATCTTCAGTTACAGCTTTTGTTAAAGGTGGACTTGTTATAATGTACGGAAAGGTTTTTTCAAGCTGTACAGAGGTTACTGTACTTAATGATGCAATATTGTTTAAGCTTGGAGAAATTGTAAAGGTTGCTGATGCACTATATAATGGACTATAGTTTGTGTATGTATATATAACCATAGCACAACAGCCTATACACGCAAATATAGGAATTATATTCCAGTATTTTCTTACTCCCTCAAGCAATCGCATAAGTATTTCTCCTATCGAAAGAACATGAGCTGATTGAACTTGACCATTATTATTGTTCATCAGCTACACCTCCTTTTTTGTTGCTAGCTTTGCTAGCTTTGCTACCTTTACTATCTTTACTGCCTTTGCCTGCTTTACTGTCTTTGCTAGCTTTACTGTCTTTGCTAGCTTTACTGTCTTTACTACTTTCGCTACTGTCAATGCTTTTGTACTTACCATAAGCACCATAAGCACCATAAGCACCATAGCCACCATAGCCACCATAGCGACCATAACCACCATAGCCATAGCCACCATAGCCATAGCCATAACCATAGCCATAGCCACCATAGCCATATGTGCTTGCTGTGAGCGATGTTACCTCTGAATCGTTATAAACACAGCCCAACAGCTTTGCACCAGTGTTATTAATTATTTCGATAGTATCGTTAATTGCAATAGCAGTAGCAACATCTCGTCTTACTACAAGCAATGTAGCGTCAGCCTCTATCATCAAATCCTCTGCGTCAGACGCAAATCCCAGAGGAGGTGTATCTATAACAATATAATCGTATTTTTTACGTGCTGTTGCCAAAAGTGTTCTCATTTCTTCTGACAATACAAGCTCGTTTGCCTTGCCTGTACCCTTATTACAGCCGATTATATGTAAATTTAAAACATCATCATAAATTGTTACATCAGAAAGTGTTGCTTCACCCTTTAAGTAATCTATAATACTTCTACCCTCTTCTACCGTTTTATCAAGGAATTTAGTTACAGCAGGCTTTCTGAGGTCACCCTCTACAAGCAACACTCTGCACTTAAGTCTAGCCAAAGATATAGCAAGATTTACTGCGATAGTTGTTTTGCCCTCGTTTTCAAGTGAGCTTGTTACAGCAAAAAGCTTATCACCATTATTTTTCTTTTCTGCTGTAATAAGTCTTCTAAGCTTTTTGAAGGACTCTTTGAATTCAAAGCCAATAACAGGGTTAGACAATGACAACGACTTCTTTACACCCTGCATTTTTTCTTTCATTGTAAGCTTTTTATTCTGTCTTGGTACCGAAGCAATCTTTTTGATATTAAGCTTCTTTTTGATGTCGTCCTCTTTCTTTATTGTATCCTTAAAGTAAGACAACACTGCAAGCAAAGCAATGGTAACAACTGCACCACCCATAAATCCCAGTATCATCATCAAGAACGAGTTAGAGCTGTTTGTCGGCCATGCTGGAATTATCGGAGCATCTAGTGTTTGAAGCAAAACATTAGACGCCAACGCCCTTGTAAAGGTTGGGTAGTTATCTAGAACTGCATTCAGCAACCGGTATGAATTAACAGGCGAATCAGATACTACTCTGATTATTATTATGTTTGTTTCTTCTACAACCTCACAGCTTAAAGAGCCCGGAAAGGTGTTTTCGCCAAGCTGCTTTGCTACTGCAACGTGTAACTGCTCGCTGTCTAAAACTGCTTTTAATATTACAGCAAGCTTGTTTGTTGTAGCAAGTGTGGTTGCTGGATTTTTCTCTACAGTTTTACTTTGAACAAGTAATGTTATTGCCGTAGTATACTGTGGTGTATAGGTTTCGGTAGCATATACAAAGCAACCCATAGCACCCAATACTGCTACAAATAATATAAGATACCAACGCCTTAATACATCCTTTACAGTACTGTAAAGGTCGAACGAATAGTTATAATTGGAGTAATTTTCTATATTTTCTTTTTCCGGCACTATTACTCACCCCTTTTTTTCGCCCAGATATGTTACCGATGTTTCTAAATATGTAACATCACCAGCACTATTAGTTACACTTAACACAACCGGAAATACACCTCTGTCTTCGGTACCACGTGAAGTGTCAATAGACACAACCTTTAATCTGTGGCTTATGTCACCGTCTAAAACATCAGTTGCTTTAAAGCACTCAAGAACCGAGGCATATCTACGCTCTTTAATAATAGGCTTTTCTTCTACAGACTCTATTACCGGCGAAGTGTAGTCGGTATAGATAATCTCTTTACTAACCTTGGTTACATTGTTATCAGAATCACAAACAACAAAAGTAACCTCTCGCTTATTATCATCATAAATATTCGACATTTTCTCAATGATTATCTCATTCGAGATATCTCCGTCTTCTTCATCTGTTGCTGTTATATGCAACAGCAAATCCTCTTCGGTGCTTTGCACACTCATCATAGGCTTATACTTTGGGTCGAAATTTATCTTAGGTGGGTTAAGCCTTACCTTTATTTCTTTACTATAATAATATGTTCCAAAAACACCCAGCATAAAAGCCATTGTCAATATCATTGATAGTGAACGAAAAATTCTTCTTCTTAAGAATTTCAACATACCTTTTAGCACTCCTTCCTTATTCCCTTATTTTATTATTCCCCTACTCTAATCGCTTATATATTAACTGTTCTGTCATTTATAATCAGCTTAGGATTTTCTGAAAAGATTTTTTGGGCATAGCGTTGACCAAAATACTTTTCTACCACGCTGTACGCATCGTTTAAAAAAGGCGTTCTTTTGTCGGGTTTATGTGCGTCACTTGCTACAGCACACACTACATCGTCATGCATAAGTAAATGTGCAACAGCTTTGGGAGCTTCGCCGAATCTGCCCACTATGCTTCCTCGGTTAATCTGAATTAAACAGCCACTGTTTACCCAATCGTGAACCATATAAGGGTATTGCTGTACATAGGTATAACGTTCGGGGTGTGCAAGCACAGGTACTATGCCTGTAGACTGCACCTTTGACAATATATACCCAACCCACATAGGGTCTGTCTCAAAGGGGAATTCAATTAACATATATCTGCTTTGGTTTATTGTAATAACAGCACCCTGTCTAATAAGGTTAACTATATTATTATCGGCATAAACCTCCATACCAAGATAAATATTCACACCTATTTTTCTGTCTATGCAAGCCTTCCTCAGCTTTTCAAAGCGACCCACCATTACATCCTGTACCACAAAATCATTCATATAATTCGGGTACATATCTGGTATACAGTGTGGGGTTAGCACTATATTTTCTGTGCCAGCCTGCTTTGCAAGCTCAAGCATTTTTAAAGACATTTCAAAGCTCGTAGAGCCGTCATCAACATTATACAAAATATGTGTGTGCAAATCCGTCATTGCATAACCATTCCATTCTAGCTTATATACAATTAATTATAACACAAATTACAAAAATAGCAAATTATTTAACAAAAAAACCTTTCTGTAATTTATGGATTTTTTATAAATATGCACCAATTTTAATTTTTTGTCAGCTCTATTTTCTTTATTCTATAGATTTTATAATGTATTTATGGTAGAATAAAACGTATTATATTTATTTATCGGAGTGAATTACAATTGACTACATCTGACATACTAATGCTTATAGTAGTAATTATATGTATTTGCTTATCAGCCGTTTTTTCATCTATGGAAACAGCCTTTTCAACAGTAAGTACAATAAGACTGACAAATCGTGCTGAAAAGGGCTGTAAAAAAGCCAAAAAGGCACTTAAGGTAACACAGCAATACGACAAAGCCCTAACCTCTATACTTATAGGTAATAACATTGTAAACATAGGCTGTTCATCTATAGCAACCGTGCTTTGCATAAGACTTTTTGGCGATAGTGGTGCTGCTATAAGCACAGTGGCAATTACACTTTTAGTGCTTATATTTGGCGAAATTTTACCAAAATGTATAGCTAAAGAAAAGCCAGAGGAATTTTGCCTTGCTTCTGCAAGCATTTTGCTTGGCTTTATGGCTATATTAACACCTTTTGTTTTTATGTTTGTCAGCCTAAAAAAGCTTGTACTAAAGCTTTTTGGTAAAAGCAACACCAAGCCCTCTGTTACTGAAGATGAGCTTAAGGTGCTTATAGGCACAAGTCAGCAAGAGGGTGTGCTTGAGCAGCAAGAGCGTGAGCTTGTACAAAGTGCACTGGATTTTGACGAAAAAACCGTACAGGAAATTCTTACACCACGAGTTGATGTTACAGCAATTGAAATTAACGATACTCCTGAAAACATTAAGAAAATCATTATCGACGAAAGATATTCAAGAATACCTGTATATAAAGATGATATAGATAATATAATAGGTGTGCTACACACCAGAGATTATCTGGAGGAGCTTATCAAAGGTAAAACACCTGATATCAAAAAGCTTATCAAGCCTGCATACTTTATTTATAAAACTAAGATACTATCGCTTGTGCTTGCTGAGTTCAAAAAACAAAAGCTACATATAGCCGTTGTTACAGACGATTACGGTGGAACTCTTGGTATTGTTACTATGGAAGACCTGCTTGAAGAAATTGTGGGTGAAATATGGGACGAGGACGAAACCGAAACACCAGAGCACCACAAGATAAGTGATTCTACCTATACAGTAAGTGGCGATATGTCTATTACATCACTACACGAGCTTCTTAATCTGCGTGAAGGCTACATAAAAACCGACACTGTATCGGTAGGTGGCTGGATAATGGAAAACATTGGCGATATACCTCAATCGGGTGACAGCTTTACATACAAAGACTGCATAAGCGTTGTTGTATCAGAAACAGCCGAAAAGCGTGTTGAGTCAGCTAAAATAACATATATCCCACAGGATGAAGAAGACTGAATTTTTATATAATTAAATAATAATCAGCATAAAAAAATCACCATTGCAAACACTAGCAATGGTGATTTTTTATGGTTAAACGCTTCAAGCAGGACGCTATGCTGTTCTCGGTGGGTGGTCTTGCATATGCAATTATAGAGCTTTTATGGCGACAACGCACACATTGGACAATGATTATAACAGGTGGAATATGCTTTATTGCCCTGTTTAGAATATTCAAAAAGCTAAAAAATGCCAGCTTGTTTTTTAAATGCCTTGTTGGCTCAGGTGTAATAACAGGGATAGAGCTTACTGTAGGCATAGTTGTAAATCTACAGCTAAAGCTTAATGTATGGGATTATTCGTCTATGCCTCTTAACCTATGGGGACAAATATGCCCATTGTACAGCATTTTGTGGGGTTTGCTTACAATGCCAATACTTTTTGTATGCAATAAAATGCAGAAAATCGTTGAGTATTTGTAAACAGCACTAATAATATTGATAAATTGGAGTTTTTCGGGCAGAGTTGCACTCTGGGTGCTGTATAGCGTAACGCTATAAGTTTATTGTTTATAATCAGTTTGTACTTGTTCAAAGTATTTTTTATATGGGACACAT
>JAXJJE010000296.1:0-1316 GCA_036298405.1 Acutalibacteraceae bacterium | reverse complement strand
TATGAACGCAGGTGAGTTACATCATTTCTGGGATGATGAAATAAACGAATTAGCTGCTAGAGCAGAGAAGCTGGTTGAGAAATTTAACTCTACTCCTGCAACTGATGACGAAGCAAGAAACAAGATTATAAAAGAGCTACTAGGAAAAATCGGTGATTATAGCTTTATTAAACCACCTTTTCACTGTGATTACGGCAAATTCATAGAAATCGGTGTAGGCTCTTTTCTGAATTATGACTGCATAATTTTAGATGCTTGCAAAGTAAAAATAGGCGACCATGTTATGATTGGTCCACGTACCTGTATTTACACTGCATCACATCCTATATACGCACCAGTAAGAACAGCAGGCTATGATATTAGCAAGCCTGTAACTATATGCGACAATGTATGGCTTGGTGGTAATGTTGTAGTTAACCCTGGAGTTACCATTGGTGAAGGCAGTGTTATTGGCTCAGGTTCGGTAATTACAAAGGATATACCACCAAATGTAATTGCAGCAGGAAATCCTTGCCGTGTAATCCGTGAAATCAACGAAGAGGATAAAAAATACTGGGAAGAAAAAAGAGACAGATATCTTAAAAACAAGGAAGCTAAGGATTAAAAATTATATCTATACACAAAAGTATACGCAAAAGAAAAGCTTTTAATGATACAGTTAACAGGCAGTACCCAACTCTAAAAAGTTGGGCAGACTTAATCAGAAAAACGCAGGCTTTGATATAATTATTAAACTTAAAGCAAACTAGAATTTGCAAGCGTGACGCTTAACCCGATTCGAGTAGATAGAACGAAATGTAAAAAAACTTTTGTAGCCCGACAATAAGGATTATTGTTTCGGTAAACTTGAATTTGACGGAGGTATCGTTATGTATGGAATGACAACTGATTTATAAATCGGAGGCTTATATGAATTATTCAATAAGAGAATTAAAACGAGATGAAAATAAGGTATTAGATACTTTTTTGTACGAGGCGATTTTTATTCCCGAAGGAGTTCCTGCACCATCCAAAGATATTATTAACCAACCAGAGTTACAGATATATGTAAAAGATTTTGGCGAGAATAAGGGAGATTTATGTTTAGTTGCCCAAGTTAGGGATGAGATTGTTGGTGCTGTATGGGTTCGGATTATGAATGATTACGGGCATATTGATAATGAAACACCGTCTTTTGCAATTTCACTTCTTAAAGAGTATAGAAACTATGGTATTGGAACAGAGTTAATGAAACAGATGCTAACGAAACTAAAACTACAAGGATACAAACAAGCATCATTAGCTGTTCAAAAGATGAATTATGCTGTCCGCATGTA
>JAXJJE010000295.1:0-2606 GCA_036298405.1 Acutalibacteraceae bacterium | reverse complement strand
CTTTATTTTCTTTTTATTTTCTAAATCCTCACATAGCTCGTCAAAGCTTTTTTGTTGTTCTAAAATATCAGCATTAATCTGGTCACATTCACCTTTACGGGTTAAAAGCTCCTGATTTCTTGAAATCAAAATAGCCTTTAATGCATCAACATCATTTACCTCAAGCTCTTTTTCGAGTAAGCGTATATCCTCAACCAGATTTTTACGCTCGTCACCAAGCTGATTAACTTCGTTTTGTATGCTTATATGCTTTTCTTCTAACGAAGAAACAATTTCTTTTACATTAGCTATTTCAACTTCTATATTTGCTATTTCTTCTCTTTTTGCTTCATCCTGCTGATGCAGGGCAAAATACTCGTTTTTCAGATTACTGTATTCAATCTCTTTTTCTCGGTAGCTACTCTGCACAGCCTCAATATCTGTTTTAGTCTGCTCTATTCCACTTTGCATTGCAGGAATTTTTGTATCTGTATATTCCAGTAAGCTTGTTTTAAGCTGTGACAGCTCGTTTTCTACAGCTGTAAATTCCTGTGTAGCCTCGTCTGTCTGAGCTGTTAAGCCACTGTGCTTTTCTTTTAGCTGGTTTAAACGCTCGGTTGCAATAAGTAGCTCCTGCTCTGCGTTTGAATTCAGCTGTGCTTGCTCGGTAGCCTTGGCCTCAAGCTGTTCAAATTGCTGTTTAAGAGCATTAAACTCCTCTTGCTTTTTATTATAATCAGATTTTACAGCCTCAAGCTGAGATAACAGGCTGTTGTATTGTGCTTTAACCTCTTCGATTTTTATATCGCTATATTTTTCAATCTCACTTTCAAGCTGTGAGCAATTTTCGACAATTGCAATATTCTCGCTTTGTAAGCTTTTTAATTCTGACAGATTGAATCTTAATTCAAGTTCCCTTTGCTTGCTGTCATTTAGTATAGCCTCGTACTTTTCTACACTTGCTTTTGTTTTTTCTATATCGTTGCAAACATCAAAAAATCTTTTTGCTTTATCCTCTAGCTGATTTATATTATCCTGATTATCTCGGTTTATTCTTAAAACCATTCGGCTAAGCCATATCATTCTTGTTACAAGCGCACCTGTATCGCCTATAGAAATTTCAGCCACAGCTTTGCCACTTTCGCTTTTTACATCATCGCATATATCGTGAAATAAATCGAAAACATTAAGTATTGTTATATCTTCGTCTTTATAGGCAGAAAGGTTATTAATACTGTTCAGTGTTCTTTTAAATTTCATTTCAGCTCACCCCCAGAAAAGCCCGTAACCTTAAACAGCTCGTTAAGCTTTGTAAGCTCTATAATATGCTCCTCACCTAAGGTGTCGGTAATTGGGTCATAGTCGTGTATATGCAGGCTTATAATACCAGAGGTATCCATAGAAAAGCCTATAAGTGCAATACAGTACTGACCCTTTATTATATTTTTCAGCTTATTGGCAAATTCATCCTTAGGAATAGCCACAAACGCAGTTTTATCCTCTGGACCAAAATTAACAATAAATTCGTCAAAGCTTCTGCTTAATGAGCGTATCATAAATTTATTGCCGTCTTTGCCCATAGGGTAATAAACCTGACCAAACTGTATATCCTGCTTATAATTTATTGCATAGATAAGTGCCACTGAGCCTGACGAAATATCGTGAGATTTAACGCCGATAGAATATGGTGCTGTATTGCGTATGCCGATAATTCCATTTGCAAGCAGTGCTGTACCAAGCGAAACTGCTCGTTCACAGTCTGAGCGTCTCTTTATAATATCCTTTACTCTTATATCCACACTGCTTATTTCAAATTTATCCTCAATCTGCTTTTTTACAAGATAAAAATTACCAAAGCCACCTACAAGTCCTATTTTAAAATCGTCACACTCTCGGTTCATCCAGCCTATGCCGTTATCAGTCATAAATGTAATCATCTCGTCAAGCTTGCTGTCAAGCACATCTCGTATTGTTTCGTTATATGCTTCAAGCAACAGAGCATAGCTTATATCTATGTCTTCACCCTTATATTCAAGAGAAGTAAAAATCTGATCTTCTAGCTCATACATATCCTGATCATATTCTTCAAAAATATCCTTTATAAGCTCGGTACGGCTTTGTAGCTCATTTTCAAGCTCATCTACTACTCTGTAGAACTTGGTATCAAGAGGTACATCTTTATCTGCAAATACCTCGTGGCGTTTTATCGCCTTTTCTACCACAGTTTCCATATATACTACGCTTGCCTTGCCGATTTTACCCTCTTCGTTTTCACCTGCACCGGTACGGTTTAAAACCTTAATTTCAACGCTGTGACTTTCGCTGTTGTTTTCGCAGGCTGATACATTAGTAAGGGTAATATCAAGAGTACCTCCACCATAGTCCACCAAAAGAATATTACCGTGAAAATCCTCACCCTTATTCAACTTATAATTGTATGCAAAAAACGCACTTGCTGCAGCAGGCTCGCTTACAACCTGAACATTCTCTACAAAATCCATTTCTTTAAAAATATTTCTTACAATGCTTCTGCCATCAACGGTTTTTAAATCCTCGTTCCATATCTCTGGCACACCAACAACTATATTGCCGATTCTATCCTCGCCAAGGTCGGTTAATACCTATCT
>JAXJJE010000294.1:0-3993 GCA_036298405.1 Acutalibacteraceae bacterium | reverse complement strand
TTGAGTGTCTGCTACGCAGTCACTCAAGGAAGAAAGCACAAAAGAACGACTAAGCGAGGGGGATTCCATAAGGGGGACTTTGTCCCCCTTTGGTCGTGTGGGGTGGGTTAAGGGAGGGGATTTCGAAATTCCCTCCCTTACAATCTTTGCTCACTTTCTTTTGTAAGAAAGTGAGTGCCCGTGCGGCATAAGCACTATAAAGAATAAAAAGATGTTTATATAAACACAATTTGTAAGAGTATAAAATCCAAGCTTGCTATAAAAAGCAAGTAAGACACCGACGCATTGTATGCGTCCCTAATAAAAAAACACTTAGAACCAGTACAAACTAACTATAAACAATAAAACTATAGCGTTATGCTATAAAGCCTCAGAGTGCAACTCTGACAGAAAAACTCCAATTTGTTTCACAGCTCTATACCTGCACAAAAAATCCTACCAGAAGCTTCAGCACACCCGACAGCTTCATTTCTTCTACAAGATGTGTAGCAACTATCGGGTACTCCTTTAGCTTTTCTTTGCCTAAATAAAAGGTCACACTGCCTAGCTTATCACCTTTATTTATCGGTGCAGTAAAATTTTCTGGCATAGTTACCTTATAGGTCACCTCTTTACTTTTACCCTTTTCTATAACAAAGCTACCCGATATATTAGCCTCTGCCTTTAGCGTGGGTTGCATACCATTTACAACCTCAAGCTCTGGTATTTCTTCATTAAATTGCGGGGTATATACGCAGTAATTTGCAAAGCCATAATCCAGCAAGGCACTTGCGTCTGTAAAACGCTCTTTGCCTGTGGCACTGCCAAGCACAACAGCAATCAGTGTTAAGCCATCTCTTGTGGCTGTTGCTGTAATACAGCTACCTGCCTGTGAGGTGGTTCCGGTTTTTAAGCCTGTTATACCCTTATAGGTTTTTAAAAGCTTATTAGTGTTTACTATCTGTGTTTTTCCGTCACGCAGATAATCAAGCCATATAGATGTAAACTCAAAAATCTCCTCGTGCTTTATAAGCTCCTGTGACATAAGTGCAACATCATACGCAGATGTAAGGTGACCTTCTTCGTCAAGTCCGTTACAGTTTTTAAAGGTTGTATTCTTCATACCAAGAGTTTTAGCCTTTTCGTTCATTTTTGCAACAAATGCGTCTTCACTGCCCGAAATTTCCTCGGCAAGTGCAACAGCTGCATCGTTGGCACTTGCAACAACAGTTGCTTTAATAAGGTCGTGTACTGTCATAGCCTCACCTTCTTCAAGCCATATATCAGAGCCACCCATAGACGCAGCGTGAGCACTTGATATTATAGTATCCTCCATTTTCAGCTTACCCTCATCTATAGCCTCCATAACTAAAATCAATGTCATTACCTTAGTTATCGAAGCACAGGCACGCACCTGATTTTGCTCTTTTTCAAAAAGCACCCTACCTGTTTCTGCCTCTATAAGCACTGCCGAGGGTGCTGTTATTTCATTTACTGACACAGCAAAGGCACTTACACCATTTAAACAAATAGCAACAACCAACACACCTGCAAGTAATAGCTTAAATATCCTTTTCATACTTACCCTGCCTTTCACATAATCGCTTGTTATACTAATACCTGATTAAACGATTGAATAGATTGTCGAGCAGAATTCGCTCAGAACGAGGACGACTACGCAGGCAAGCTGTCGCTTGTCAAGGAGAATGAGGAAGTGCTGAGTAAATTATGCCGACAAGATGTCTGGTGTTTAATTAGGTATTAGTATTAATATCATTCTTATGATGTAGAGTATTGCAGTATTACTGATCACAAACAGCTAAGCTGATGTGTTTTTTTCTTATAGTCTGATACATTCCATAATAAACAGCCAAAACGAAAGCCCCAACCATTTTCGTAAAAAGAAAATCGGTTGGGGCTTATTATTATGTTTTATCGTTATATGATTGCTGTTTACTGTTTCGTTTATGTAGTGCTGTATATACAAAGGCTGGCAAAAATCCGAGTATTATTGGTCTGAATGCCATTAATCTGTACTTTACAGGTAGCTTAAAGGCTTTGCAAATTCTTACTCTAAGCTTATATTCGTTAACTCTGTTTTTAAAGCTTCTTCTTTTTAGTGCGTTACGGTCATCACGCATACTGTATAAAGCCTCTTGAATATTATAAGCCTTATAGCCTGCCTTATACAATCTGAACCATAGGTCGTAATCTTCTATTCTATTGATTTCTTCCGATGTATCATAGCCACCAAGCTCCTGTAGAATTTCTTTTCTCATCATACAGCCAGCGTGGCATACAGGACTGGTTATACCTAAAAATTCCTTTTCTGGCTTTTCTGGGAATTTTATTGTACCAAACACTCCATTTTCGTCATACACATCCATTATACAGCTTACAACAGCATATTCAGGGTGTTCGTTTAAGAATTTAACCTGCTTTTCAAATCTTGTTGGGTCACATACATCGTCGCCATCCATTCTGGCTGTATAAACACCCTTAGCCTGCTTTAAACAATTATTAAGCGTTGGTGCAAGGGTTAAATTCTTTTCGTTTTTAAATGCCCTTATTCGTGGTTCCTTTTCAGCATACTCCAAACACTTACTATAGGTATTATCAGACGAACAATCATCAAACAAAATCAATTCCCAGTTTGTATATGTCTGGTCAAGAATAGTTTGTATAGCTTCATCCAATGTATCTGCACAGTTATATACTGCCATTAACACCGACACTAATGGTGTGTTTTTATTTTCGCTCATCAAGCACCCTCCAATATGATTAAAATCATTATATTTTCAAACTTAGTAACACCCATATAACCTGTTTATTTTATCATTTTATCGCCTATTATTCAACAATTTTACAAAATATATTTACACTCTTAGCAAACTGCCCTATCACTCAAAAGCACACCTGCAAAGCACCTGTTGAACTAACAAAAAATCGTTTAACAAGCCACATAGCCTGCCAAACGATTTTATATATTTATTCAATTTTACAAAATACCAAACAAAATAAAGCCCACAGTATTAATCGCAAAGTTTGCAAACATATGCACAAACCATGACGAATAGATATTGTCGTTTACCTCGTTAAGATAATTAAAAATACAGCCTCCAAGAATCAATCCGAAAAGCAGTAATGCCAACGCACCTATATTAAACATTCCCACAAGCATACCTATATGGTACACAGCAAACATTGCAGAGCTGAATATGTAGGCTGTTTTTCGTGATGTGTATTTTTTCAGGGTTACAAAGCCGTAGCCTCTGAAAAAGAATTCCTCTAAAAATGAATTCATAAGCGAAATATACAGTGACACATAAATAAAGTTATCAGCAGTAATGCCCATACCCTCTGTAAGATTTGATGTAACACCAGAAAAATCTATTATATTTCTGGTTAAAAGATAACCACCAACTATAACAGCATAAACGCCAAGTCCAAGCAAAAGTGATTTTAAAATACCGTTTCTTTTAAATACAAACAGCTTTTTAAACTCCTTAAAATCGCTTTTATTCTTCACAAAAAACAAAACAGGCAACACCAGAAAGAATACAACCTTAACCGGTATTTTCACAAAGTAATCCGGGTGTAGCACTGCGTCTACACCAGTAACCAAAAGCGAAAAAACAACAATCGTTGCCATTATGTATATACTTTTAAGCTTTTTCATTATCCTTCTCCACTGTTATTTCTTTATCAGTCCTTATACTTCAAATCTTCTACACTCCAGCCTGCAAGGTGGTTGCACATCATTTCTGCTTCTTTTTTAGCCTGTGGCAAATCGTGGTCAAGGTAGTTGCCACATTCTTCCTTTTTGCTTCCTGGAATTTCACCCTCAAAGTCCTTTATAAAATCAAACGAAGCCTTAACAAGCTCTATTACACTCTCTGGTGTAACCTTATCTCTGACAATAAAGTAACAGCCTGTTCTGCAACCCATAGGACCAAAATAGATTATATCATCTGCATATTTGCTGTTACGCACATAGGTTGCAAATAAATGCTC
>JAXJJE010000293.1:0-1833 GCA_036298405.1 Acutalibacteraceae bacterium | reverse complement strand
TTTATTAATTTATGCCAGAGTATAGATGTGTCTATGGTGGCTATTGATGAGGCACATTGTATTTCACAGTGGGGTCAGGATTTCAGACCTGACTATTTAAAAATAGTGGATTTTATAGAAACGCTGAGGATAAGACCAATAATTTCTGCCTTTACAGCTACAGCCACACCACAGGTAAAAGAGGACATACAGCGTGTGCTTAACCTTAACGAGCCTTACTCTGTAACAACAGGCTTTGACAGACCAAATTTAAGCTTTCAGGTTATGCAGCCAAAGGACAAAAACACACAGCTTTTAACTATTGTCAAAGAGAGAAAAAACGATTGTGGTATAATCTATTGCAATACACGCTCGGCTGTTGAAGAGGTGTGCGACATTCTTTGCGAAAACGATATAAACGCAAAGCCATACCACGCTGGTATGCCAATGGAAGACCGAAAGAAAAATCAGGAGGATTTTATATACGACCGTTGCAGAGTGGTTGTGGCTACTAATGCCTTTGGTATGGGTATAGATAAATCTGATGTAAGCTATGTTGTGCATTATAATATGCCACAGAATATAGAAAGCTACTATCAGGAAGCCGGCAGAGCAGGCAGAGATGGCAACGATGCACAGTGTATAGTGCTGTATAGTGGCAAGGATGTAGCAGTAAACAGATTCTTAATAGAAAAATCAAGAGAGAATGAAGAAATGGACGCAGAGCTTTGCGAGATTGTTATTGAGCATAAGCTTATGCAATTAGGTAAAATGACAGCCTACTGTACTACTACAGATTGCCTGCGTGGCTTTATACTGAAATATTTTGGTCAGCCATACGAGGAATATTGTGGCAACTGCTCAAACTGTAACGGAGAATTTGAAGAGGTAGATGTAACAGTAGAGGCACAGAAGATTTTATCCTGCGTTGCAAAAACCAATCAGCGTTTTGGTGCAAAAATGCTTACTGATATTTTAAGAGGAAGTAAAAATCAAAAACTGCTTGATTGGAATCTGGACAAGCAATCTACATATGGCTTGCTGAAGGAATACACCGAAGCAAATGTAAAGCGTATAATTGATTTTTTGGTTGTAAATGAATATGCAATCCGTACACAGGAGAAATTCCCGATAATAAAGCTGAATAAAAATTCAGTTAAAATATTAAAGGGAGAAATGACAGTTAAAATGAAGCTGCAAAAGGGCAGAAATATAAAGTCAACTGAAAAGCCAAAGGTTGAGTATAAAACCCACAGCTACAGCGATGAAATGTTTGAATACTTGCGAGCATTGCGAAACGAGCTTGCAGAAATTGAACGAGTACCGTCGTATATTATTTTCTCGAATGTTGCACTACAGGATATGTGCGTAAAAAGACCAGCTACATTGTCAGATTTTCTGAATGTAAACGGTGTGTGTAAAAATAAGCTTGAACGCTACGGCAGACTTTTTACGCTGGCAATTGGCAGATATGCAGAGTATGAAAACGGCTTTTACTCAAGTGATGATTTAAAGCTGAGTGTAGAGGAGCTTTCTGCTATTCCACATTCCTATAGCGAGGGTAGCAAGGTACTGCATAAAGCCTTTGGAAAGGGTGCAGTGGTAGCGTTAACCCAAAGTAATGATGAATATATTCTGAAAATCAGCTTTGACAATGGCGAAGAAAAAATGCTGTATAGTAGCTATTGTGGTATGAGGTTGATTGAGGAATAAATTGTAGTTTGTCGGTGTGAGCTAACGCTCACACCTGAAGAGAAAAAAGCGTAAAGTTTAGGTCCAGCCTTTTTAAAGGCTGGTGGGGTCGAGGGGTAACACCCCTCGTGGGATTTTAAAGGGCAAAGCCCTTTAACTCAT
>JAXJJE010000292.1:0-1371 GCA_036298405.1 Acutalibacteraceae bacterium | reverse complement strand
TAATAATAATAATAATAATAATCCCCAGTATAATCAGAGCTATGAAAACAGAAATTACAATAACACTGTATCAAACAGAATAGAATCAGAGCCAATACATACTATAAAAACTAAAAATTTTAAAATTGAGATAGGTAAACCATCGAAACCAAAGGTAGAAAAGAAAAAAGACCTAAGAGAATATTTAGATGAAACAGACCCTGCAGGTGCAGAGGTAATTAGAGTAGATCATAAAAAGAAAATAGCACCTGAAAACAAGACTCCATTATTAATAATTCTTGCTGTTCAGATTGCAGTGCTTATTTATTCGATTAGTCAACATAATGAAAAAGATATAATTATATATCATATGATAATAACTGCTTTTTTGAACTTATTCCTATATTTTGGTGTAAAAATTATGGTTGATGCCCTAACCTTACCTAAGATAATGAAAAATCGCTGTACAGATTCTGTAACTGCAAAAATAGTAGATGTAATAACAGAGCATTACAGAGATTCAGATGGTCATAGACATACCAGACATAAACCTGTATATAAATATACCTACAGAGGAAAGATTTATATTGATCACGCTTCTTCTGCACGAGGATTAAATATATTTGGCGTAGGCGATGTAATAGAAATTTTTGTTAATCCAGCTGACCCAGAGGAATATTATATAGACTCACCAGAAGATGATAAAAGTAGTTTTTTTATTTCTTTGTTATTTATAATTATGCCGTTAGTTGCTTTGTGTGCTTTTATATTTACTTAACAGGCATAAAAAACAAAGTATCTAAAGGAGGATATTATGAACGATTTTAAAGAATTTAATAATAGCCAAAATAACAATTCAAATGGTTGGGGTAGTAGCTTTAATACTGATAGCTATGGCAATCAATCTGGCTGGAATAATAGCGACAATAACAGCTATAACAGTAATAATGGCTATTGTGTAAATCCACAAAATAGCACTAACCAATCAAACATCTACAATAGCCCAAATTATAATCAATACAATAACCAGCAAGGTGTATATAACTCAGGCTATAATGGTAGCAATCAAAATGGATTTTATAATCAAAGCTATAATGGTAATGGCTACGATAACCCTGGCTTTAACGCACAAACTGATTCTCAAAAAGGTTTTTTAAAACAATTTAAAAATTTGGCTATCGAAATTCAAAGAGTGAGTCAAGCTGCAAAGTCTAATTCTCTGTATGGAATACCACAGGGGGCTGAGGTTATTAGCATAAAAGAAGAAATAGACTTTAAAACTCCTGTACTTATAATATTGCTTATTTTTTTGGGTTTAACATCATTTGATTTATTTCAGACATTCTCTAAAGGGGTTAACGCAGACGAAATTTCGGCATATATATTTGGTAT
>JAXJJE010000291.1:0-10992 GCA_036298405.1 Acutalibacteraceae bacterium | reverse complement strand
TGCAGCAACACCCATTATAAAGTTTGAAATTACACCAACAAGTAATGTGTAACCAAATGCATAGATTGTACCTGTTGTTGATGGTCCAAAAATACCAGAAAGAATATTTACAGGGCCAAATACCAACAATAGAATTACAGCAACAATAATTACTGTTACGTTACCATCAAAAATAGCCCAGAATGAACCCTTTGTACCTGTCATAACAGCACCGTCAATTGTTTTGCCTGCTCTGATTTCTTCACGAACACGCTCTGCTGTAATGATGTTAGCGTCAGCACCCATACCAATTGACAAAATCATACCTGCAATACCAGGTAGTGTCATTGTAAAGCTTGGAATAACTGTAAAGAAGCCCGATACAGCAGCAACTGAAAGTGCAAGCTGACCAAGTAGTGCGATTACAGCTATAAAGCCTGGTAGTCTGTACATAACAATCAGGAATATTACCATAAAGATAAGTGCAGCAATAGCAGCATAGCCCATAGCAACAAGAGCAGACTCACCCAATGTTGGGGTCTACTGAACCAAAGCTTGTTGTTTCAAGCTTAAAAGGTAGTGCACCAGCGTTAATCTTTGTAGCAAGGCTTTGTGCCTCTTTTACATCTACTAAACCAGTAATTGAAGCTTCGCCGTTAGAAATTACTGTTTGTACTGTAGGAGCAGAAATCATCTGGTCGTCAAGCCAGATAGAAACCACTTGACCCATATTATCCTGTGTAAGCTTTTCAAAAATCTTAGCGTCCTTTAGCTTTAGCTCGATAACATACTCAGCACCTGTTGAGAATGGCTGTGCAGAAACTACGTTTGAACCATCCATAAGAACTGTTTCTGCTGTTTGACCTGTAGGTGTTTTAAATATCATATTACCATCAGCATCATAATCTGTTGTAGCGTAAGAATCACCTGGTCTGAATGTAAGCTCTGCTGTTGCAGAAATTTCTTCAATAGCAGTCTTTGCGTCAAACTCAGTTTCGTCCTCTTTCCAAGGGAATCTTACAATAATTCTGTCGCTTGAAGCGTCAGCGTACAACTCGTAGTCTGTAATGTTACTTGATACAAGTCTTGTTTCGATAACTGCCTTTGCAGCCTCGATTTCTTCATCTGATGCATCGTAGCCAGCAGCTGGTTTAAAGGTAGCCTCTACGCCACCACGAATGTCTATTCCCCATCTAATGTCACCAATACCCTTAACTACGGTTGTATCAATATCACCGTATTGAGTGTGCAAGCCAAAGGTTGCAAAATAACTCAAAACAAGTATTAGGATGGCAATGATGAAAAATACAGGTTTTGCAACTCTTTTCAATCTTATTACCTCCATAAAGGGATTTTTTATTTTGCTGTACCTAAGTTTTTACCAATATATTGACAAAAACTTAGATACGGCTATAACAGAACAATTATATATTTTTTTACAATAAAAGTCAATTAAAAGTATTTTTTTCGTTATATTTACAAAAGCCGTTCAAATAATTTGTGCAACATTTTTAGCTCTTAAAAACCAGAGCAATTACTCTGGTTATATTTCTTTTAATATTTCAGTAAGCTCGGTTAAATCCATCAAAGAATTAAGCACATCAAGCAGGGCATTTGTTGTTATATATTGTGGCAGATTAAGCTTTTTCAGCAAGCTACATCTTAATATATGGCTATTTTCTCTGCCTGTTAAGCCCAGCTTGAATAAATCTACCTTTGTGATTTTTATTTTTTCCTGCAAGCTATATTCCTGTGCTTGTTGTTCTTGCGATTGATATGTAACCCCTGCGTTTTTTAATACCTTTAAAAGCTCTTGCTCGTCAATACCCTCTACGCCAATTGTACCCTCCTTTGACGGTGTAGCCTTTCGCTTTTCTTTACCCTTAATCTGTGGTATATAGGCATGCTTTATCTGCTCTTTAGGTACGATGTTTTTAAGATGATTTCTTATAACAAAGCCTGCACTGTCACTATCGGTAAGCACAATAATACCATTCTTCTCTGCAAGCTGTTTTATAAGGCTTACCTTTTCTTTATCCTTAAAAATCCTAAAGCCATTTGTTTCTATAATAGTAGCATTTACAACCGATTTTAACCTCATCTTGTCGTACTTACCCTCTACAATTATAGCCTCTTTTATTGTTATCATCTTCGCACCTGCTTTCTTGTTACAATAAGCTTAGCAACAAGCTGTTCAAGCAAAAGTCTTTTATTAGCACTACTGCTGTTCATAGCTGTATTAGTTAAAGCAAGATACTCAAGACATTTGCAGATATCGTCGGTTGTAATGCCCGATGACGCTTTTTCTGCATTTTTTAGTCTAAATTCCTTTCGAGCATAGTCAAAATCCTTGGCTACGTCCTCGGCACGCATACCACTTTCTACAGCAACTCTTGCCCTATACATATCTGTATAGGTATTTGAAAGCTCAGCCAAAATCATTATAGGCTCTTCTCGTTGATAAAACAGCAAATCCAGCTTTTCAAAGGCACTGTCCCATTCGCCATTTACAACTGCCTTTGTCATATCAAATACACGTGTAGCAAGATTTTTAGTTACAACAGCTTCAATATGCTGTGCTGTAATTTCTCCCTCGTTAACATAAGCACACAGCTTGTCCAGCTCATTTTTAAGGGTGTTAAGGTCTGTGCCACTATATTCTATTATTTTTATTGCGTTCTCATTTGACAATACAAGATTTCTTTTTGATGCCCAGCTTACAAGCTGTTTACGAAGGTCTTGTACTGTTTTTTTCTTAAACTCTACTGCTACACCGTATTTGTCAGCTGTATCTACCAGCTTTTTCCAGAACTTAGCCTTTTTTGTACTCTGCACAGCTGTTGTCATTGCAATTGCTACTATTGTAGAGGGTGGCACATCCTCGAGTGCTTTAAGCAAGAGTGTTATCTCGTCATCTCTGAGCTTTTCGAAAGAAAGATTTTCTACAAGCACATAATTATACATACAGCCAAACGGTATAATTTCGATAGCCTTTATAATTTCATCTACTGTACTATCCTCGTTATAGGTATGAAAATAAAAGTCAGATGGTGTTTTGCCCACTGCCTTTTCCTTTAGCTTTTTAGAATAAACAGACACAAGCATTTTTTCTTCGCCGTATAAAAGGTATAGGTTTTTAAAGTCTGAATTTTTTAATTGTGTTTTTAAATCTGCTTCGTTCAGCTTTGCCATACACTTACTCTCCTGTTAAAAATTTCATATAATAGCACATTGCCATTTTCGGTACAATAGTAATTTTCGCCTAAATTTTTATTAGTGCTATTTTTGCCACAATACACAATATTACCACAGTCAATAGAATCAACATTACTGCACTTGCCTTGCAAAATTAAAGCATCGCACTTTCTGTACTGCTGTGGTAGCTGTAGACAGTCTGCATTTTTAGGCGATACTAATATTGTGCTGTTATCACTTTGAATATAAATCCAATTTCTATATTGTTTATCCTTTTCATCTTTTATTGTGATTATCTCGTAGCTGTATTTCTGAAAATCAACTACTGTATTTCCATCTATGTATTTTACATTTTCGTTTTCTAAAAGCTTTTTTAAGCTTTCGGAATATTTATCGGTATCATATACCAAAACACCCTTAAAGTCAAACCCACACATATAATCCTCAGCATATTTACTGTAATACATACGATAATCAGGAATAACCATAGTATCACGTTTTTTATTTTCTAAGGCTGTAAGTGCGTTATCAGTATGATATATGTCACCACCACAGCTTAAAACATTAATGCCATTTGGTGAAACATCAATAATAGCCACACCACCACCTGTATCTATTACCTGTAAAACCATAAAATTGCTTGTAAATAAATATCCCAACGACATAATTACGGTATACGCACATATACATACTGCTGTGCACAAGCCTGCACTTTTAACCCTAAAGCCCTGTACAACAAAGAAAATTGCTACTATTGCTATTATAGCAACCATACCAAGCTTTATAGTAAAAGAGCCTGCACTTATTACAGCCATAGGAAGCTGTGACACAAAATTGGACACATACATCAAAAAGCCACATAAATACCCCTCTATATTCGCTAAAAGCTCTGCAACTGGCAACATAAACGGAATATATAGCATAGCTACGATAAAAATTCCCAAAACAATAATAGCTGGTGCCAAAGCAATCACAGCCAGATTCGAAAGCAAAAAATACGTATTAAAGCTTTCAAAAACAAACACAGCTATCGGTAATGTAAACAATGTAGCCGACGTTGAAACGCTGACACAGCCTATAATATATTCAGCTGGCTTGTTTATATACCATAACCGTTTATCGCTTGCTTGGTGTGGTAAAAATGCAAAAAGCCTTTTTCTTATTCTTTCTTCAAGAGCTATTATACCTAATGTAGCTAAAAATGACAGTATAAAGCTTAAATTGGTTATACTCAAAGGGTTAACACCAGTTATAAGTAGCCCTGCTAATCCTAAGCTATTTATAGAGCTGGGCTTTCTGTGTACAAAATACGAGCCTAAATAGATAATATTCATCACAGCACTGCGTATTACCGAGTATGTAAAGCCTGTTATAACAACATAAATTAATATCATTGCTATTGTAATACCGGCAGGGATTTTCTTATCCTTTATAAAACAAGAAAAGGCTTTGAATATAAACCCTGATATAATCGACAAATGCAAACCCGACACAACTATTATATGGCTTAGCCCTGCTTCTCTGAAGCTTTCTTGTATTGATTTATCCATTGACGATTTATCACCAAGCAATAATGCCATAAGCAAAGCACTGCTGTCTTTATCAAGAACAGATAAAAGCTTCTGGTACACATTCTCTCTGATGGTGTAAACAAACGAATACCACGGTATAGTTTCTCTATCTAGTCTTTTTACGCTATTTTCCTCTAAATCTGCGTCAACATAAAAGCCACAAGCGATATTATGATTGTTAAATCGTGATTTATTACTTTCTTTAAATTTCACCTGTAGCTCTATATCATCATATATCTCACATTCAAAGCTTTCAGAGGCTGACAGCCTTAGCTTTACGCTTTTGGGAATATTCTCGATTTTATCATCTGTTACAGTTATTTCTTTTGTTTTTACCGTGTAGTAATATCTTCCGTTACGGCAATATGGCTCTGCTGTTATCGTCGCCGTAAGCTTGGCTGTATGGTTTATAAGCTGTTTTGCTGGCTCTACCTGTAGCCTATACGCACACGAATACGATAACACACCAAGTGCTATGCACATAAGTCCTACACAAAGCTCGGCTTTATTTTTACTTTTATTAAAAACAAAAGAAATTACTGCAAGTAAGCAAAGCACAGGTACAAAATAAAATGCAAGGTTGGTACCTACTGTTGCAGTAAATAGCAAACCCAGCATATAGCAAAAGCCTACTATATAGAATACCAACCTCACATTATCACCTGCTTATTTTTTATTTTTTTAACAGCCTTTAGTAATGCAGTCTTACTTAGGGAATACTGGCAATGGCTCAAGATAGATTATATCATCTCTGCTTTGTGCATCACCCTCGGCCAGAACAGTTGCTTTTGCAACAATCTCTCCACCTACGCTGTTTACAAGCTGTTCTAACGCATACAATGACTCGCCTGTGCTTATAACATCATCTACAATAAGCACTCGCTTGCCCTTTAAAGCCTTTGCGTCATCTCCACCTAAATACAACACCTGCTCCTTTGCAGTTGTAATTGATTTACATTTTGTTTCAATTATATCTGTCATATACAGCTTAACAGATTTTCTTGCTATTACATAATTTCTGCAACCCTGTCTTGCCATTTCGTAGCAAAGAGGAATACCCTTAGCCTCAGCTGTAATTACAATATCGTGCTCTGGGCATTTTTTCAACAGCTCTGCAGCTGCTGCCTCTGTAACCTCAACATCGTTAAACATTATAAATGCAGCTATATCAAGATTTTCTGTAACCTCACAAAGTGGTAGCTTTCTTTTACAGCCTGCTATAGTCATCTCGTAATATCCCATTATTTTCTCCTGCCTTTGAAAATTCTAAATAGTATCTGCTTCACACTTCAAGCCATATTCACGCCAAGCTTACTGCCACCCAAGATATGAAAATGAATGTGAAAAACAGTTTGACCTGCATTTGCACCACAGTTGCTTACAACTCTGTAGCCGTCATCAAGTCCGTTTTCCTTTGCAATTTGTGGTATAACCTCAAATATATGTGCTATAAGGTTGCTGTTGTCGGCTGTTATTCCATTCATACTTTCAATATGCTCTTTAGGAATAACAACAATGTGCACTGGTGCCTGTGGTTGAATATCAAAAAATGCAAGCACCCTGTCGTCCTCATAAGCCTTTTTTGAAGGAATTTCTCCGTTTACTATTTTACAAAAAATACAATCCATATTTTCATTCCCTTTCAACATATTTTACAAAAATATTTTATCACAACCACTCTTTACAGTAAAGATGTTTATCAAAAATAATCATTCTGACAATCACTTTATAGAGTAAACAGTTGAAAATTCGCTTAAATTAATGTATTATTAGCTATATATTAATTTAAGGATGTGATATATTATGTCGGGTAAAAAAAACACAAATAACTCAAAAACCACAGCAAGCTCTCTTGAGAGCTTTTTAAAGCTTGTACCACTTGACTATATATTTGCAGCGTTTTGCTCGGGCTTCTGCTTTAGTAGCTTTATAACTCTGCTTAATACCGATGGTGACTACACACAGCTTGATTATGTGCTTAGTGTAAATTTAGAGCTTGTTATTATTACTACAGCTATTATTGCAATGTCGTTGATATTCACTTGCCTATGTATAAGCAACAAGCGTATCATACCAATATCGCTGCTTGTTTCGTCGGTACTTTTTAGTAGTGCACTAACGTTTTTGGGCTGTGATGTAAACAACGCAAGCACAAACAACATCTATATGAATATTGGCATAGGCTTTATAATGTTTTTAATAATTTCGTGGATATGCAAGGATAACAAAATAGACCTTGAAGCCATAAAATTACCTAAGCATACTTCATGGGGTGTAGCAGGTGTAGGTATTCTTCTGTTTACAATTCTTGTTTCTGTGCCTTCAATTGCAAGATATGAAGCATATATGGCACACAATTTCGATTTTGGAATTTTTGCACAGATGTTTGAAAATATGCGTACAACAGGACTTCCTGATACAACCGTAGAGCGTAACGTGCTTATGTCACACTTTGGTGTACATTTTAGCCCATTCTACTATGTATTGCTTCCTTTTTACGCTATTTGTCCAAGACCTGAAACACTGCTTGTTATTCAGCCTCTATTTGTTGCACTAGGTGCTATACCTGTAGTTTTAATTTGTAAGCATTTTAAGCTTTCAGAGGTTACTACAGCAATTTGCTGTTTAATTTATTTGTTATACCCTACATTAGCAAACGGCTGTCTATACGACTTCCACGAAAATAAATTTTTAACAGTACTTATTATGTGGGCAATGTATTTTATAGTAAAAAACAACTGGATTGGTACTGTTGTTTTTTGTGCGTTGATTCTAACAGTTAAAGAGGATGCAGCTATATATGTTATGTCTATTGCACTATATTTACTTGTAACACGCAAGCAATATCTGCTTGGTGGTGGAATACTTGCAATCGCTTTAATCTATTTCAGCATAGCTACAAGCGTAGTAGCGACACTTGGTAATGGTGTAATGACAAATCGACTTGAAAATTATATGCCAGAGGGCGAATCCGGCTTTTCTGCTGTTGCCAAAACCTGCTTTGCTAATTTGGGCTACTTTATTTCTCAGGTATTTACAGCAGACAAGATTATGTTTATGTGCTGGATGCTGTTACCAGTAGCGTTTGCACCTTTTATAAGTACAAACAGAAGCATTATTGTTCTGCTTATACCAATGCTTGTTATTAATTTAATGTCTAACTGGAAATACCAATACGATGTCAAATTCCAATATACCTATGGTGTAGCAGCACTTATACTATTTATTGCTTATTTAATCATAGCAGAGGCTAAGCCACAAACAAGAAGCTTTGTTCTTACCTTCAGCCTTTCTATGTGTATTATAATGAGCTGTTCACTATTCTTCCCAAGAGCTGACTATTATCACGAATGTAAAAAAATTAACAATGATATGGCTCAGCAGCAATACAACTCACTTATTGCTACAATACCTACAGATGCAGAAATTGCAGCTGCTGGTAGCTATATACCACATATGTATAATTTCCCTAACCTTTACCAGTACCCAAATGTACATGGAGAAAACAAGCTGACAGAATATCTGCTTGTAAGTGGCAATAGTGTAACCAACAACGAAGATGACTTAGCAGCATTTATAGCAAACAGCTATGTGCAGATATCATCAGCCGGCGATATGCAGCTTTATAAATTAAAATAACCCTATACCCTAATCTCCGTAGAAGAAATACTTTTACGGAGATTTTTATTGCACTATTTTATTGCACTAATAATTGTTAATTTATAAACATATTTACGCCTGTAGCTTCAAGAAAAATAACGTTCTGCCTTGCTGCAGATAAATACAAATTAACAGTTGAAGTTTTCTGCAAAATCTGTTAAAATTATTAGAATAGTAGTGTATTTAAAACAATTATAATTATGTAAATGAAAGGAAATTAAATTGAAATATTTAAATCAAAAATGTACACATTGTGACAAGCTTTTCGAAAAGGATGACGATGTTGTTGTATGCCCTGTATGTGGTACTCCTCAGCATAGAGCCTGCTACGAAGAAAATAACCAATGTATCAATTTTAACAAGCACGCAGAGGGCTTTGTATGGAGTGCAGATGATACTACCACTGATTCATCTCAGGCTGATAATGACTTTACTATTTGCAGTAATTGTGGCACTAAAAATAGTGGAGACTCATTTTTCTGCAAGCACTGCTCAAACCCTTTAACAGATGCTGCTCCTAATTCACAAAATGTTTTTTACGGCAACACAACAAATTCAAACGAAAATATACAGGGTATGCCTTTTGTTATATCTCAGCTAGCTCTTGACCCAAATAAAGAGATTGCTGATGACGTAAAGCTTTCAGAGGCACAAAAGTATGTAAAAAATAACACTCTTTTGTACAGCTTGGTCTTTAAAAGACTTAAAGACCACAACAAGGGGCGTTTTAACTTTGCGGCATTTATTTTTACAGGTGGTTGGTTTTTATATCGTAAACAATATCTGTTAGGTACAATTTTAACTGTATTATTTGCTTTGTGTACAATTACAAGTAACTTACTATATAACCCTGTTCTGGCTATGCTAGAAACCTACAATCTGATTATAGATGGCACTATTCTATACGACCAAATTTATATTCTTTCACAAAATCAACAGCTTTTATTTTTAGCATTTTTAGTTGCGTCGCTTTTTGAGTGGGTTCTTATGATTGTAAGTGGACTTATAGCTAATCGTTGCTATTATAAGCATGTTGTAAAAAAGGTTAGACAGACAAAAAACAAATTTTCTACAGAAGATGAAGTAAACAAGCATTTAGAAAAAACAGGTGGTGTTAATACTCCACTTGCATATATTTTGTTTTTTGCATATGTTGTTGTAAACTGTATTCCACTATTTTTTTAAAAGCATTTAAAAAATTCAATAGTTAAATTATAAAGGAGAGGTACAAATGAAAAAAATACGCAAGGCTATAATACCTGCTGCTGGATTAGGCACAAGAGTTTTACCAGCAACAAAATCAATGCCAAAAGAGATGTTCCCTATCGTTGACAAGCCAGCTATCCAATATATTGTAGAAGAAGCTGTAAAATCAGGTATTGAAGAAATTCTTATTATTACAAACCGTGGCAAGGGAGTAATTGAAGATCATTTTGACTATTCACCTGAGCTTGAGCAGACTTTATTAAAGGGTAACAAAACAGAGCTTTACGAAGCTGTAACTGCTATACCAAAGCTTGCTAACATTACATTTATTCGTCAAAAAGAAACAAAGGGTCTTGGTCATGCTGTAAGCTGTGCAAAAAGCTTTGTTGGTGACGAACCATTTGCAGTAATGTTTGGTGACGATGTAATTGTAGGTGAAGACCCTGCTATCGGTCAGCTTATAAGAGCCTACGAAAAATACGGCAAGGGCGTACTTGGTGTAAAAGAAGTACCAGAAAGCGAAATTCACAAGTATGGCTCTTTAAAGGTAGACAAGCTTGAGGGTAATATTTACAGCTGTACAGATATGGTAGAAAAGCCAAAAACAAAGGAAGAGGTTCTTTCTTTATTCTCAATACTTGGCAGATGTGTACTACCTGCTGAAATCTTTGATATTCTTGAGAAGGTTGAGCCAGGTGTAGGTGGAGAAATCCAGCTTACTGACGCTATGAAGGTTCTTGCTACTACAGTAGGTATGACAGCTGTAGACTTTACAGGTGTGCGTTACGATATGGGTAACAAGCTTGGTGTTTTAAAGGCACAGGTTGAGCTTGGTATGCAGAACAAGGAATTTGGTGAGGAGTTTAAGCAATATCTTAAGGATATTGTCAGCTCATTATAATTAACATTTACTTAATTGACAATTACCACTGTTTTATAGATAATATTCTATATATTAATAAATCATCAACATACTTATGCAGTTTATATTTATTTAAAATATATTGTAAAGGGCTTATGCCCACTATATTAAAATTAAGGAGGAGATTATCATGGGTTATACAATAGCACAAAAGATAATCAAAAACCATCTGCTTAGTGGCGAAATGACAGTAGGCAGTGATATAGGTTTAAAAATTGATCAAACACTTACACAGGACGCAACAGGCACAATGGCTTACCTAGAGTTTGAGGCTATTGGTGTACCAAGAGTTAAAACAGAAAAGAGTGTTGCATATATCGACCACAACACACTACAAACAGGCTTTGAAAATGCAGACGACCATCGTTTTATTCAGACAGTTTGCAGAAAGCATGGTATTTACTATTCAAGACCTGGTAACGGTATTTGCCATCAGGTACACCTTGAAAGATTTGGTAT
>JAXJJE010000290.1:0-2442 GCA_036298405.1 Acutalibacteraceae bacterium | reverse complement strand
TAATGATGGTCCAGTTACTATAACAATAAATTCAAGGGAGTTGCCTCATAAATGATAAAAATAAAAACATTCCCAGTTGGCGATTTACAGGTTAATTGCTATTTTGTAGAGGATACAGAAAGTGGTAATATAGCAGTTATAGACCCAGGCGACAGCTCTGATTCTATTGAAAGCTATGTATCAGAAAATGCTGAGAATATAAAATACATTTTACTGACTCACGGTCATTTTGACCATATTGGCTATGCAAACAAGCTAAAGGAGCTTACTGATGCACAGATAGCTATAAGCAAAACAGAAGTCCCATTGCTCTCTGATAGTAGCCTTAATTTATCATTAATGTTTTATGGCAGGTCGCTACCAGCAATTAGTGCTGATATTTTGCTTGACAACAACAGCACAGTAATGCTAGGGAATACAGAAATAAAGTATATTTCTACTCCAGGCCATACAGCAGGCAGTGGATGCTTTATAATAGATGATTCTATTTTTACAGGTGATACCTTAATGAGATTGTCAATGGGTCGTACTGACTTCCCTACAAGCAGTATTAAAGATATGATAAGCTCACTTAATAAGCTAAAGGGGTTAGATAGTAGCTATAGGATTTATCCTGGTCACGGTTCAGCCTCTACCTTAGAGTACGAAAAGAAAAATAATCCTTGTTTAAACGGGATATTCTAGTATAAATATGTAATATCAGGTGTACAATGAAGATATATATTATTAACCATAATTTCCACTACGAAATTGAAAACCTTACACGAGTGTTTTTCCCTAATGAAAAGCTAGAAATTATTAAAGACGCTCCAGGGAGCGATATAGAACAGCCGAGTATTATTACTAAGCTGAATGATACCGAAAACGGCTGTAATGTTTTTACTCAGCTTGATTTTGAGGATTATAACAAAAGCGAAGAAGCCTTTATAGAGCGTAACAGCCTTGAAAATTACGAAGCAGAAAAAGAACGAGTAATGGCGATTTGTCTTTATAATTTGCTTACTCAATATACTGGTATGACTCCTCCTTGGGGTATTTTAACAGGTGTAAGACCAATAAAGCTTTTCAGAAAATTAACCGAAGAAAATGGCTTAGAGAGCACCGAGGAATATTTTAAGAATTCTTTATTAGTGTCAGACGAAAAAATTTCACTTGCAAAAGAAACTGAAAAAAACGAACAAGCTATTTTATCACTATCTAGTGATGATTCCTACAGCCTTTATGTGTCTATTCCGTTTTGTCCATCAAGATGTAGCTATTGCTCATTTGTTTCTCAATCAGTAGAAAAGGCAAAAAAGCTTATTGACCCTTATGTTGATTTGCTTTGCAAAGAGCTTGAGCAAACTGCAAAAATCGCTAAGGAGCTTAAATTAAATCTTGAAACTGTTTATATTGGTGGTGGTACACCAACTACATTAAACGCAGAACAGCTAACAAAGCTTATTAGTGTGATAAACAGCAATTTCCCTATGGAGCAATGCAAGGAATTTACAGTAGAAGCTGGCAGACCTGACACCGTTACAGAGGATAAGCTGATTGCACTTATTGAGGGTGGTGTAGACAGAATAAGCATTAATCCACAAACTATGAATGATGATGTTTTAGTAGAAATAGGCAGAAGACACACAGCACAGCAAACTGTTGATGCTTTTAAGCTTGCACGCAAGGTGGGCTTTAAGCATATAAATATGGATTTGATTGTTGGACTACCTAATGATAATTTTGAAAGCTTTAAGAATACACTTGATATCATCACTAAGCTTGATCCAGAAAGTATTACTGTGCATACATTATCTATGAAGCGTTCTGCTTATCTTACAGCACAGGGTATGCAGCTTTTAAAGCATGATGCCGAGCAGGCTGCCAGAATGCACACATATTGTCGCAGCCTATTAGCTGATAAGGGGTTAAGACCATATTATCTATACAGACAAAGCCGAATGGTTGGCAACCTTGAGAACATTGGCTACGCTAAAAAGGGCTATGATGGCTTGTATAATGTGTATGTTATGGACGAAACTCACACAGTTCTTGGCTGTGGTGCAGGTGCCGTAACAAAGCTTAAAGACCCAAAAACAGGTGTGTTACAACGTATTTTCAACTATAAATATCCATACGAATATAACACAATGTTCGCCGAAATGCTAAACAGAAAAAATGGTATATATGAATTTTATAGCAAATACTTTAATTAAGTAGGTTAAGTACCATTTATTAACAGAATATCAATTGATTATTCAATTTCAAAATGATATAATTTACAATACAATCTATATAGGAGGATTTTATATGAGTTTTTTTGACGAATTTGTTGACTATGCTAAATCAGCAGCCAATACCGTTGGTAAAAAGGCTGGACAGCTAAAGGATTATTCTAAGCTAAGGTATTCTGAAAGTGGAATAAAATCAGAGATTTCTAAAAAGAAGCAGGCTCTTGGTGAT
>JAXJJE010000289.1:0-2387 GCA_036298405.1 Acutalibacteraceae bacterium | reverse complement strand
TATTCATACAATCCCTGACTGGATTGGAGATTTAAAAAAATTGCAAGCTCTAAATCTTAGCGAAATGAATTTGCACTCAATACCACAAAAATTGTTGCAGCTAAACCTACCTTTTTCATTCGAAAATTCACCTTTTACAAATGGTATACAGCTATATGACACTAAGCTTGCAACGCAACCGATAAGTCTTTTTATGCAACCAAGAGAAATGATTGAAGCCTATTATGAATCCGAGCAGGTAGCGATTAATGAGGCTAAGGTTATTTTCTTAGGAGATGGAGGAGTTGGCAAAACACACACAATTAAACGAATTAAGAATGATGGGAAAAAGGATGATTATGAAACAAAAACAACATCTGGCGTAGATATTATAAATTATTGGGCAAAAAACGATACAAAGCAATTTAATATTAACTTTTGGGATTTTGGTGGGCAAGAAATTATGCACGCTATGCATAGATGCTTTTTAACAGAGCGAACCTGTTATGTTGTAGTTTTGTCCAACAGAGAAGACAGCAATTTGACAGCACGTGCACGATATTGGTTAAAAAACATACAGAGCTTTGCACCTGGTGCAAGAGTATTATTGGCTGTAAACAAATGGGATGATATTCAGTCTGGTGGATTAGATATGAATCGTTTAATTCAGGATTATGATAATTTATGCGATACTCCTATATACTATTCAGCTAAAAACTCAAATGATGACGACTTCAACCTGCTTACAAAGGCAATTATACGAGAGGCAAGTAAGCTGGATAGTACCGAAATGCGTTTTCCTGTTCAATGGGCTAACATTAGACGAGAATTACAGATAGAGGCACAAAATCATCATTATATTGATAAGCAGAAATACCATAATATCTGTAAAACCTATGGCTTAGAATCACCAGATATTCGTACATGGTTATTGGAATGGTTTAACGATTTAGGTATTTGCTTTAGCTATCATCAGGGCAAAGAAAAAAACGGAAATCCAGTAGAATTAGATTCATATAAGGTGTTGAACCCAAAGTGGTTAACTAACGCTATCTACATAATAATTAACCACGGAAATGAAGTTGCAGACCATGGAAAACTGCATATAAATATTATCAGCCAGCTACTACGCACCCCTGAGCTTGGTGTGCTAAAGAATGTAACATATAAAAACCATGAAATAAGCTATGTTTTGGATGTAATGCGTAAGTTTACATTGTCATATAAGATTTCTTCCTCACACGAATTCATTCCAGCACTTTGCGAAGAAAACACACCCGAGCAATTGCACCCAGAGGGTTATCCTTATCATATTTCATATCAAATGAAGTACACTTATCTTCCTGATTCTGTTGTTCATCAATTGATGATACGTAGCTATAAGAATCTAAATCCAGAAAAAATCTGGAGAAAAGGCTTACGAATTGATATTGATTATGTGGGATTAAGTGCAGTTGTATATATGCTCGACGATGACTCTACATTGCGTATAGATGTTTATTCACATGGTTCAGTTGAACCATGGATACTACTCAATAATATCCGTCATGACTTAATATCAATTAACAGCAATCTAGGACTAAAAGCAAAGGATGAAATTATTATTCGTGATCACGATTTCGATATTGTCAAATCCGTAAATGAGTTGTTATCAGCAAGGGAACAAGGAATAGATAAATACCCTCTATATAACGAAAAGACTAACAGAACAATTTTCCGTTCTGTAGATGAAATCTTAGGTATTACTTTTGGTGAAGAAAATATGAAAGCAATTGAAAAGCAGGCTGCTGAAAAGAATCAATCACTTGCTCAAACATTTGCACACTGCACAATCAAAGAAGTGAATATTTATCCACAATCCCCAAAACAGGCAACTCCAGACGCAATGGAAATAATTAATGTGCTTGTTCAGCAGCAAGGAGATATTCTTGACAAAGCAATATCCTGTTTAATTCAGGAATTTGAAAAATCTGAAGACAAAGAAACAGAGAAGCTATTGACCGAGGTAAAGAAAGATTCTGGAAAGGGTGCTTTACAAAAAATTGATGAATTTTTAAAACGTACTGCTAGTATTGGTGATAATATGAAGAAAACATATAAAGCTGGTAAAGGTGTAGCAGATGTAATTAAGTCAGCTTGGCCTGTAATTATTGCTAAATGCCCAGAAATTTTAGAGCATTTGAGCATATTGTAGGCTAGTGAAGTAAAATTATAATATACTAAATTCAGTATATAAATTTAGTTTTTACAAAACCGTTACCAACCTTCTCACCAATCGAAGCTCTCCATGCCTGATTACGTATTTAAGGCTCATATTTTTCATTCCTTTATTTATCGCAATCAAGCTAGTATTACATAAATGCATTAAAAAGTCAGTAAGCATTGGTTTACTGGCTTTTTTCTTTTTT
>JAXJJE010000288.1:0-12661 GCA_036298405.1 Acutalibacteraceae bacterium | reverse complement strand
TGAGAAGAAGTATGGAATTGTACGCAGATTTCAGGTTTCTAATATTTCAGAAACACAAAATTTCTTCGGTAAATTTATTCCTATTATACTAACAGTAACTGCTGGTATGGGTGTTGCTACAATTATTACTATACTTCTTTATGATATAAACTGGGGTAATTCAATTATCTCTGCGATTATTGTCTTCTTGATGATAGTAGCTGGCACAGCTTTAGGTATGATGATTTATAATATTACAGATAGTTTAGTAATTACTATTATTCTGCAATTTACAGTTGTGTGGTTTTTGGGATTTTTTGGTGGAAGCTTTGAAACCTATATGTTTTCAAATATATCAGATGTGCTTAAACAGCTGTCACCTATTTACCATGGTAATCGTGCATTGGTAGAGCTTTCTTGTATGGGCGAGAGCAGTTATGTGGTAAGTGCAGTTGTATATTCTGCAGTAATTACAGTAATTTGTTCGATAATAGCTATATTTGCAGGGTATGTCAGAAAGAGAGGTAAAGTATGATTGCATTAGTAAAAGCAAGTCTTAAATTACTATTACGTAACAAAGGTTTTTTATTTTTCCTAATTGTAACTCCAATATTATCAACAGTGATTTTGGGTATAAAAATGGATCATACCGTGTATAATGATAATTCTGGTAAAAAGACTGTTTTAGAATTAAAAAGCTACACTGAAAAGGCTGTATATGTGGGTGACACATCAGCATGCATTGTAAAAGTGTATGATGCTTCAAAATCTGATTTGTCTGAATATGTGTTAAATCAGATGGCACAAACAGGTATGTTCTCTGTTTGTCGTGCTGATGTTAGTGAATTAACAGAAAACGAAATATCAGAAGCTGCAAAAAAAGATGCATTTGATGATAGAGCTGGAATGTTACTTTATCTGAGTGATGAATTTGATGAGGCTGTATTAACTGGAAGTTGGGAACAAGGAATAAAGCTATACGAGGTTTCTGATGACAAGCGACAGGAGATTTTTGTTACAGAGCTGACAGAGCTATTTGGCAGAATAAAGCAGGCTCAAGGCATTGTAGGCGATGATGTATCTATGATGCTGGAAATGCTTACAGAAATTGAAGATAAATTACCAGAAAAGGAATTAATTAATTTTGCTGGTAAAGAAGCAGTTGAGTTGACTGAAAAGCAAATAAACCAGAAAACGCAGTTTGGCTATGCTTTTGCAATTATTACATTAGGATTTTTATTTTGTGGTGTATGTGTAGCACATTCTGTGATAGAAGAACAGAATAATAAGGTGTTTACACGAGTATTATTAACCAAATTAAGCAACAAGGATTACTTTATATCTAAGTTTGTGGTTGCATTTATAATCAGTTTAATGCAAACTCTTATTCTTTCAGTTTGTATGATATTTATTCCTGGGCTAGATGTAGGAATAAGTATTATCAGCTTTCTTATGATAATCTTCTTACTTGGATTGTTATTCAGTACATTAAGCCTTTTACTTGGAGTGCTTTTAGGTGATGTTATGAGCTCTAATTATGCAGTGTTCGCAATCTGGAGTATTTCTGGACTTTTAGCTGGCCTATACTTTCCTTTAGATGATACAACAAAGGCATTAAAGGCTCTTTCATACCTTATGCCACAAAGATGGTTTATGGATGCATCTGAATTATTATTAACAGGTGACAAAAGTGCCTATTCTATGGTATTATGTGTTACAGTAGCCTACTTAATCGCCATTGTTAGCGTAGGTGGCGTAGGGCTTAAAATTAAAAGACACGAATAGAAAGGATTTACATATGGAAGAGCGATTCAGGAATCATTACTTTGTCCTGCTTCGGATTGCATTATTATTGGTATTAGAGGTGTATATCATATTATCTCAGTCTGTATTGACAGGGGCATCTGTAAAGGTGCTCCTGCTTCTTGCGTTGTTTATAGGCTCAATAGCAGGAAAAGAGCTGATAGAGCAACGATATCAGATTTTTTTGCTAGCAGTAGCAGTGATTATATGGCTTATTATGTTACTTTTGATAGGAAAAAGCTTTACAATATTAGGTGTATACCTATGTTATGAGCTACTAACATATTTTAAGCTACCTTTGCTTTGGTATATATTCCCAGTGGGCATCGCCTTTATACCTAGTGATATCGGCACATCAGTACAGTTAATTATTACAGCTTTAATGGGATTTATCTACTATCAGCATAATTTTGTAGTTGAGCCTTACCGTAAGCAGACAAAAGAGGATACAATCACAGAGCAAAAGCTAAAGCACGACATAAATCATAAAGAGTATGAAATGCAGGAACAAATTCGTAAAAGTCTTTTAACAGCAGAAAATCAATTGCTGGAAGAACGAGCAGAGCTATCACAGACCTTACACGATAAACTAGGGCATAATATAAATGGTTCGGTTTATCAGCTGGAGGCAGTTAAGCTTTTGATGGAAAAAGAACCAGAAGTTTCTAAAAAAATGATTCAGGCAGTAATCGACCAGCTTCGTAGTGGAATGGACGAGATTCGTCAGATTCTTAGAAAAGAACGACCTAAAAAATACAAGCTTGCTGTATTACAGATAGAAAAGCTGTGCGAAGAATGCAGAGCAAAGGGTGTTGAAACTGAATTAATAACAGAGGGCGAATTAAAGGATATCCCTGACAAACACTTAGAGGTTATTCTTGATAATGCATATGAAGCAGTATCAAATTCTATGAAATATTCAAAATGTAGCAAAATTAAAATCAGCATAAATGTATTTAATCAAATGATACGTTGTAGTATATCTGACAACGGCATTGGCTGTACAGAGATAATTGACGGAATGGGTGTTTCTGGAATGAGAAAAAGAATACGAGAAGTTAATGGTATTCTTGATTTTGAAACCGAAGCCGGCTTTACAGTTAATATGCTGTTACCAATATAGAAAGGTGTAAATATATGAATAAGATAAAAGTAATTATTGCAGATGATAGTGACTTTGTAAGAGATGGAATGAGAATTATATTAGATTTAGATGAAGATTTTGATGTTATAGGCTGTGCCAAAAATGGTAAAGAGGCAATAGAAATTGCAAAAGAGAATGCACCGGATATTTTTTTAATGGACATACAAATGCCAGAAATGGACGGAATAGAGGCCACCAGATATATTGTAGAAAATAATCTGGGAAAGGTTTTGATTCTTACCACATTTGATGATGATGAATTGGTACAAAATGCACTTAAAAATGGTGCAAAAGGCTATCTTATTAAAAATCATACTCCAGAGCATCTGAAGCATATGATAAAATCTGTATATAACGGTACAGGTGTAATGGAAGAAACTATATTAGAAAATCTGACGAAAAATACAGATGTTAAAGCGAGTGGATTCCGAGAAGAAGGCTATACTGCACGTGAAATGGATATTATCAGGGCAGTAGCAGATGGATTGTCTAATAAAGAGATTGCAAGTAAGCTTTTTATAACAGAGGGTACAGTAAAGAATTATATTACTTCTATTCTGGCAAAAGAGAATTTATCACATCGCACAGCGTTGGCAGTATATTATCTTACAGGTAAAAAGCAAGACTGAATATTAAATGGACAGGCAATGAATTTATGTTAAACATATGCCGAAAAAATTGATTAATTTGTTATTGAATAATAGTGTTATGTATGATAAGGATTACAGCTCCTGCTACTATATATTATGGTAGCAGGAGCTGTTTTAGAAAAAAGAAAAACTAGGGAATATTATCAAAAATTTTCAATTATTTCAGCTAGCATAACGAAAATTTTAAACTATTGTAAAAAACATTGAATAAATTAGATAATGGTGTTAAAATTACGTTTGGATAAAAAATATATAGCTTGCTTGTTATATGTTTGAGGAGGAGTTAAATTGAAGAAAAGTACATTAAAATTATTTTCTGCAATGCTTTCGGCTACTACATTGATGTCATCAATGCCTGTGATATCGGCTAACGCTGTAAAGATAAGTGATGATACTGTGCTACAAAGCCAGTTGGCAACTATTGCAGAAACAAGTATGGCAGAAGCGAATATTGCAGAGGTAGATGACTGCGATGAACACCTTTGCGTAACCGGAGACCTTACACCAGAGGGGTATATACCTCCGGATGGAATGTTAATCAGCTCTGTTGATGATTACTACGAAATCTCTGGCGAAGCTGACCCACAAAGTGGTAATGGTAAAGACTCTGACAGCCTACCAGCTAGTATCGACCACAGTACAAGCAAATATTTTCCACCTATTGGTGACCAAGGTAGTCTTGGCTCTTGTACTATATGGTCAGAGCTGTACTATCAGTTTGGATTCGCAATGAATAAAGAGCTTGACCGAGAAGGAACAGCAGAAAATACATTTTCACCAAAATGGGTATATAATTTTGCTAATGGTTCGCTTAATAGTGGTAGTAGTGCTGAAGCAGCATATTTAGTAATGCAGAAACAGGGCTGTCCACCAATGTCAATGTTTCCATACGATAAGGATTATCTTGGATGGGCTACTGATGAAAAGGTATGGAGAGCCGCACTGAATTACAGATTAAAGAGCAGCCAATTTTTTAAAGACCCTGGTAAAACAAATACACAGGTCACTTCTCCAGATGATAGTGATATAGCTGCTATGAAAACTGCATTAAACAATGGCGAACTGTTATCGTTCACTACCTATATAAATAGCTGGAAAAATACAAAAATAAAAAGTAATACTAATGCACCAGAAAACAGTAAATATGTTGGTCAACAGGTAGTTATAAGCCGTAACGGTAGTAAGGGCTGTCACAGAATGACTATTGTTGGATATAATGATAATATATGGACAGATATTAACAATAATAATTCGGTTGATAATGGTGAAATGGGTGCCTTTAAGGTTGTTAACTCTTGGGGTGACGATTACGCTAACAAGGGCTTTATATGGCTTTCATACGATGCACTTAATCAGAAATCTTCAGTTTCTGGTGTAACAAACGCATCTGACAGATATGCAGCAATTTATTCTGTTTCTCGTATGGAGGTTCAACCATATGGAAAGGGTGCAGACCTATATTTAAAATGTACAATTAACACCACAGATAGAAGAAATACTAATATCGAAATTATAGCTGAAAAGGATGGAACAGAAAAAACTTATTCAGCGTTTTCATTTGTGAGAGATAAGGGTGATGTTGGTGTAAAATATTCCTATGATGGTAGCACAACAAGCTCAAAGGACACAACTATGCTGTTTCCACTTGATAATGCAATTGAAGATATAACACCAGATAATTTTAAGGAATATAACTGGAGCGTTAAATTTATTGATAAAAAATCTGACGGTCATAAGTTTAATGTAAAAAATGTTGAGCTTATAGACGAAAAGAATAATATTGTTTTTAAAACAGAAACAACAATGCCATTTGATTTAGATGGTACAAATAAAACTGTTAAGCTTAAAAGATCAACTGTAGGGTTATATTACATAGGCTACGAAAATCCTGTTCTTTATTATAAGCTGAAATCTGAGTCTTGGGATAACGCCAAAAGAGTTGCTCTTACAGAGAATATGGAAAAATACGGCTATACTCATTTTGCTAGTATAGAATGTGATAATATCAGCGATATTGAGTTTTATTTTACTGACGATAATGGTAAGATTGATGATAATAAAGGCAGATATTACACCTTATCAGAGGGTGATAATTGCTTTAAAACTCCAGATGCAAGACCTAAATTATCTGTAAAGCTGACAAATGATTTTAATGGTATTGCAGACACTTATCAAGACTGTGGCTTTATAGCTGATGTAAAGGGTGGATTTGCTCCATATAAATGTAGAATTGTATATAATAATTTAGATACAGGTGAGAGCAATACTGTAGAAACAAGTGTTACGGATAAGATAACAAATTCATTTTCAAGTGCCGGAAATTATACAGCCATAATAGAGGTTATTGATTATTTAGGTACAATGGTGCTAATGGATAATAATTTTACTATAAAGAATTTCCCATTCACTATCGATAAATTTACTGTTACACCTGATAAACAGATTATGACCGGTGATATAATAGAATTTAATGCTGTAACCGATTATGAAGGTGTAGTACTGAGTGGTGCTGAAAAGAATGTATATAATTTTGAAATCAAAAATACAGATACCGACGAGGTAGTTTACAGCACATCTAAAGGGTCCTACGAAGCTGATAAGGGATTAAAGACTAGTAAAATCAGGCTTTTATGGCGTACAAAAATACCTGGTAATTACTCTGTTAAAATGTCAACAACAGATGCAAATAGAGAAACTGTTGAAAAAACATTAGATTTCAGTGTAGCCGAATACAATGGAACAAAAATAGGTGATGCTGATAATAGTGGAGCAATCAGCGTGGCTGACGCACTTTTGATTATGAAGTACAACATAGGCTCAGCTGATATATCAAGACTATGGCCATTCTTAGCAGACTGTAACAAAGATGGCTCGATTGACCTTAAGGATGCAATCTATATTTTAAAATACAGCGTTGCTTCTAAAGACACTGCCTTTGTAGGTGAGGTTAACCATAGAGAAATTCCAGACGAATTACCAACAGAGCCTCCTACAGAAAAGCCTACAGAAAAGCCTACCGAAAAACCAACCGAAAAACCAACCGAAAAGCCTACACCTCCTGTAGAAGAAAATATTATAACCTTTACTAATTCTCTTGGCTGGGATGGAACAATTTATTGCTACTATTGGTCAAGCTTAAATACAAGTATGACAGCATGGCCAGGTAAAGCGATGACATACACTCGTACTAACAGCTATGGCGAAAAGCAGTACACCTTTACAGTACCAAGTGAGGCGAATTATTTAATTTTCACTAACGGTAGTAAACAGACTGTTAATATCCCATACGACGGTGGAGAGATGAAATATTACCCTGTTAATACAACAAATTCAAAGGGACACTATGAATTTAAAACATGGAAATAACCAGTAATAAAAAATAAAGACTAAAGCCTATTACTAATACTAAACACCATTAAATATCAGTACACGACTTTCTGTATTTAAAATGGTGTTTAGTATAAAGATTACCCTAAGCCTTAGTCAATGCAAACACCCCAACAACCGTAACAAAAAACAGTTGTTGGGGTGTTTGTATTATATTATATGATTATCCTTCAAAAACCTTGCTGTCAAGATAGCCTATTGTGAATTCTCCCCAGCTATAATTCATCATATATTCGCCAGTATAAGAGTTGATAGCCTCTTTATCACCATCTAAAAATTTGTAGTAATCGCAAACCACTTTAGATGTGTCAACAGAAAGGTGATTATATCTTTTTATAACGATATCGCCAATACCCTCGTTGTTAAGTGTTTTCATCATTGTAGCAATAATAGTTTGTAGCTGGTGCTGTAGCGAAGATGAATATTCTTTGTCTTCGTACAGTACGCTTGCAAGCTCTTTAAGCGAACAGCCTGTTCCGTTTTTATGAACAAGATATGCAAATAGCTCCTTAGATTTCGCTCTAGGAAAATGCAATGGTACATCGTTTACATATACCTCAAAGTTGCTAAAGGTCTTTATCTTAACAGTTTTTACATCAAGCCCAGTACCCTCCAATGGATATCTTAGCTTAGAAATCGCAGATAATACTGCTTTTTTAGTTGCAGGCTTTAAAATATAACCACTTGCATAAACCGAAAATGCCTCTAAAGCATATTCAGAATATCCAGTTACAAATATTATATTTGTCTTTTCGTGTATTTTAAGCAACTGTTCTGCAAGCTGTATTCCTGTCATATTGTTCATTTCAATGTCAAGAAATGCAATATCTATAACATTTTTTTTAGCATACTCTATTGCTTGCTCTGCCTTAGAAAAAGATTCTATTTCTGCCTGAGGAATACACTCCTCTAGCACCTCTCTGAGGTCGTTTAAAGCAAATAATTCATCATCAACAGTTAAAACCTTCATAATAAACCTTCCTTTTAGTAAGTAGGGGTGGTTTTCTAAAATCTCTTAAATTACTTTGTAATTTCGCTGTCTGGCTTTGGCAGGCTCATATAAACAGTTGTACCAATGTTTGGTGTGCTTACAAATAATACCTCGCCTTTGCACATACTTTCAACTCTTTTACGAACGTTGTCAAGTCCTATATGACTACGATTATCCTTGTATTCTGGTGGCTTGGTTAAGTCCATACCAACACCATCGTCGTGTACCTCTACTATGTAATTAAATCTTGATTCTCTTGTCTTAATTGTTACTGTGCCACCTTCCTTTTTTTTGGTAACACCATGTCTAATAGCGTTTTCTACTATAGTTTGTACTGTTAAAGCTGGTACAGAAAAATCAAGACATTCAAACTCGTATTCTACATTTATTTTATCACCAAATCTCTTTTTTTCAAGAGAAATATAGTTTTCTATATGATCCATTTCTTTTTCGAATGGAATAGTTGTGTTTAATGTCAACGAGTCCAGATTACCTCTTAAATAGGTTGCAAATTCTGTGATAGCCTCTTTTGCTGTTTTTGGGTTTATGTCGCATAGCTGTCTTATTACTACGAGTGTATTGTATAAGAAGTGAGGCTGAATTTGACCAAGCATAACAGAAACCTTACTTTGAATAAGCTCGTTTTCAATCTGCTCTGCCTTAGCTGCCTGTACAAAGCTTTTTTGTGCCTTGTACATTATGGATATGAAGTGTGTAATAGCAAATATTAAAATTGCAATATGAAATGTAGTAAATATAAATTCGTTTTTTATTACTCTTGTAAAGGCTTCTATCAGCATAACAGCGATTAAAGTGATGGTAAAGCTAAGTGAAAAAAATGTACCCTTACAGCTTTTGTATTCTAATATAAGCAATATTAATAGAGTAATCAGGATAATTACTGCCACTCTGATTAAACAGGTTGTAAGCATTGAAATTTCGCTATAATCAAAAATATTGTAAATGAAAAATCCAAAGAATGCTATTGTCCAAAGGTAAATAAAAAAGTCTACTGCCTTGTGTAATATTTTTTGGTGTATATATATTCTGATATAGAATAGTAAAAGCATCATCAGCGATAACAGATTAAGATAATAAAATGTGCTTATAAGCTCTAGTTTATTAAAAATAAGTGTTATATAGTCGCAGTTAATTAAACCAGAAAGAGCACCTGAAATCATAAGCAGGGCACATGATATACTGCCAATTTCTATTGGTGAACGCATTATTTTAAACGAAAGTAATATAACCAGCAGAACAAGACCTATAAGCAGTGTTAAAATTGCAGCTATGATTTTTGTAAAGTTACTGTTAAGCTGGTATTTTAACAGCATACTATTGTTACCCTGAGAAATGCTTTCTAAAAAGCTTGTTAAATATCTCTCGGTGAAATTACCGTCATTACAGCGTAAAGTTATATAAAGTGGTTCATATGTGTTTATTAGGGGTGCAATAAAGCTAACCCAGTGTCCACTGCCAACGGTTTTTGTTATTTCTGCTTCGTTAGAGTATTTATAATTGTATAGACTTTCATCTTTAAAATACACCTCAATATCTGTGCTTTCTGCATATAGATTAATTTGTGTACCTGCATTTATATCTTCAGCAAAATTAAGTCGTAGAGTTATTTCCTTTGCATTTTCAAATGTAAGCTTTCTGTCAGTTGGAATAGTAATATCTGGCTTTTGACCATTTACTCTATATACACCAAAGTAATTTGTATGCTTCAGCTCCTGTGCTTTGTCATGTGATGTATTGTATTTATTTACTGTGAATATAATAAAAAATGTTGCAAAAAGTATTAAAACAAATGCAAAAACATTAGTTACTGTAATTCTTGGCAGCTTTCTTTCCATAAAATAAATCCACCTTATATTATTTATTACTTAAAATTTTTAATCATATACGTTTAATATATCATAAAATAAATCTTCTTGTAAATAAATATGAGAAAATCCGTGTAAAAACCATTGTAAAAATTTCAATTTTATAGTAAAATGTGTACAAGTTAATTTTAAAAATCTTATGGGGGGAATTATATGATGACAAAAAATTTGAATAATAATTCTAGCCCTAGTGGATATGACTCACGTTACCACACAGCAAGTCAAGGTATAAGTAGTAAATTTGATGATGAAAATACACTTGTAAGCTCTGAAATAATTGAATCTCAAATCGAAAAACAAAAAGAGTACGTAAAGGTATATATACAGCAAAGTCAATCTGATAATACCCAAGAGAACGAAAAAAAGAATGACGAAAAAATTTTAGAAAAGCGTACTACAGAATATATCAAAAAAGAGTTTGTAGAAAGCCTTAGTGATATTTCACAGCTAAAGGTAAGCTTTATTGTAAGAATTATCAAGCGTAAGCTTGCTGTTATGCATAGAGTTAAAAATCACAGATTGCTAAAGGATAAAAAAATTCCTGATTCACTTATCATAGAGCGAGAAATAGAAAAACGAGCAACACTTAACATAGTTGATATGCTCGCTATTCTGAAATTTACAGATAAACATAAAGAAATGACAACACAGCAAAAGGTGTTGCTGTTGAATGAGCTTAATAAAAATGTTAAGCTTACAGTAGATGAAAAGCTTGCTATTGTAACCAGAATAATAAAATCAAATATAGTTGAAGATACTAACAGCTGTAAGCACCTTAAAAACAAGCTTACACTTTTGTTTATAGTTAAAGAAAGTGGTTTTTCTATTGATGTTACACGAGTAAAGGGGTATAAACCTCTTATGAATGAGGTTGAAGAAACAGAAATTGAAAATAATCACCCTACAGAAGAAAAGCTTGTTTCGCAGATTACAATTGATGATACAACGTCTCAAGCAAATGAATCAGATATAGAGAAAGCTGATTTTGAAGTATTGGCATATGACAGTCTTGAAGCTGATAATACTACAGATGTTCAGCCTACGCAAAGTGAATTAGGTGTTGAGTCTAGCAAAAAATCAATTAAGGCTGTTGCTAAAGTAAAGATTAAGGCTAAAACTAAAACAGATGCTATACCTAAACAACCTGCTAAAAAGCAACAAATTACAAAAACCTTTGTAAACTCCAAGCGACACTTCAAGTTTGGTGCAGGCTATATCGCTAAAAATAACGTATTAACTATTTTGCTTCCAAGTGGTTATATTCTTGATAAAAACAGGGTCTATCAATCGAATATATTGTGTAATGGTGTTGTCAGTAATGCTAATGTTTTAAAATCTCCTCTTAGCATTACATTCACAAAAACTAAAAAAATAAACAGCTACAGTTTATTTGATTTTTATAACAGCAATCTTATAGAGTGTAGAGATAATAGCTTGAAATATAGAAATACGGTTATAAGTAAATCCCCTGCTGTATTAAAGCACAAACCAAATTCAAATGTATATACAGCATCTGTCTTTATACAAGAGTCAAAGCTTGTGTATGATATTAAATTTAGCTTCAAAAAGACTGTTGCAAATACAGCAAGTACAGTAAACAGAATATTAGCATCAATATTATTTGAAGGAATGTGATAAGCTTGTCATTAGATTTTGAAATACTGTATTTTATTCAGGAACATATAGTATGCGATGTTCTTAATAGCATTATGGTTTTTATATCATCACTAGGTAATTCTGGTGCCATATGGATAATAACTGCAATTGCATTAATAATTCCTAAAAAAACAAGAAAATGTGGTATACTTATTCTATGTGCTTTAACACTTTCGTTAATAACAGGAGAGGTTATTACTAAAAATCTTGTAGCAAGAATACGCCCATGTAATATAGATTTAACAGTGAATATGATTATCGAACGACCAAAAACGTATTCGTTTCCATCAGGTCATTCATCTTCGGCATTTGCTGCTACGGCTGTGATTTTCTATTTTTATAAAAAAGCAGGATTTGTTGCACTTACTATGGCAAGCTTGATGGCATTTTCAAGAATGTACCTTTTTGTGCATTTTCCTACAGATGTCATCTGTGGAATATTGTGGGGAATAGCAAGTGCTATTATTGTAATTAGTATATACAAGAAGCTTTGTGAGGATAAACAGACATCCTTAAGTAAAGTGTAAATTGCAACTTAACGGAGGGATAGTATGGTATTATTTATTGAATGTATTATCAGCTGTTTAGTCTTTGGAGTAGCAATTGTTGGTTCAGTATTAAAGAATAAAGTATTCTGGTTGCAGGAGTATGCACCGGCTGTGCAAGAAAAGTTTCTCAGTTTAAATCCAGAGTATAAGCCTAGTGATAAAAAGGAAAGTGTATTTAGGCTTATAATCAAGAAAACCATAGCATGTGTATTATTTATTTTGTTGCTATTATTTATGGTATACATAGCCGGAGCAAGAGATTTTGCTAAAGGCTTTACCTATTGTTATATTATTTGGTTTGTAGTTAATCTGTTTGATGTAATTGTTCTTGATATTGGAATTTTAGCTCACTGGAAAAGGTGTAGGTTACCAGGAACAGAGGATATGGATAAGGAGTATAGCTCAAACCATCGTAAAAGCATTTTAGATGGCTTTGCAGGAATGATTATAGGTTTGGTAGTTGCTTTGGTAGTCGGATTTCTTATTAAGCTGATATTTTAATTAAGCAGAAATATGTTTTACAATTAAGATGTCATTTAATTTATGTGTTAACGTAGTGATAAAAATTTATCAGTATTAATGCTTATGTTTTGATATAATATTAAAGGGTTCAATAT
>JAXJJE010000287.1:0-4510 GCA_036298405.1 Acutalibacteraceae bacterium | reverse complement strand
ACCTTTTTAAGGATTTTATCAAGACCCTTATCTAATAGATAGCAGGTGTATGAACCCTCCTGTGGGTTTTCTTTACGCTCGATTACTGTCTGGTAAAGAGCCTGTAAAACATCGTTACTCATTTTATTATTCTCCTGTGTTAAAGCTTTTTAGATTTGTATAGAAACAGGTGTGGTTGCCTGTGTGGCAGGCTGCACCTGTTTGCTCTACTGTTATTAATAGTGTATCGTCATCGCAGTCACCGTAAATATCGATAACCTTTTGAAGATGACCAGAGGTTGCACCCTTGTTCCATAGCTCTTGTCTTGAACGGCTGTAAAACCATGTGTAGCCTGTTTCAAAGGTTTTCTGCATTGATTCTTTATTCATATAAGCAAGCATTAAAACCTCACCTGTTGACTTTTCTTGAATAATAGCAGGTATTAGCTCACCCTTTTTAAAAAACTTATCAAAATCCATTTGCTATCTCCCTATTTACTATTTCGTCAGAAAGTGAAGAAGCCTGAACAGCCGCCTTCAAATCTAAATCGCCTGTATAAATTGCTCTGCCTGTAATTGTGCCATAAAGCTTTAAGGCTGATACATTAAGTATATCCTTCAGGCAAGAAATACCACCACTTGCGATAATATTGCAGGATACAGCATACTGTAAAGCGTCAAGCTGTGTAAGATTAGGGCCAGAAAGCATTCCGTCCTTAGAAATATCTGTAAAGATAATATACTTAACGCCTATATCCTCCATACGCTTTGCAAGCTCAAGGTATTCAATCTCTGACTGGTCTATCCAACCCTCGGCACATACCATACCGTTCATAGCGTCAATACCAACTGCTATTTTGTCGCCGTATTCCTTTACAGCTTCTTTTACAAAGTCTGGATTTTTTACTGCTGCAGAGCCAAGAATTACTCTGTTAATGCCACCATTCAGGTACATTTCTACTCTCTGCATATTGCGTATACCACCACCAACTTCAACATTTAAGCCCGATGATTTAGCAACATCTAAAATTAAATCCTTATTCTGTACAGAACCGTCCTTAGCACCGTCAAGGTCTACCATGTGCATCCATGTAGCTCCTGCATTTTTAAACCACTGTGCAGTTTCGTATGGGTTTTCTGCAACCTTTTCTACAGTGTTATAGTCACCTCTCTGAAGGCGTACGCACTCACCGTCTTTTATATCAATAGCTGGTAAAATAATCATAATAAATTGCCCCTTTCAAGCGAATTTCTAATCAAGAGAGCCTTTTGTAGAAAGTGCCTGTGCTGTACTTGTCTGCTTCATTGCAGATTTCATTGCATGTGCCACAGCTTTAAATATAGCCTCTATAATATGGTGGCTGTTTGCACCATACTCACTGTTAATATGTAGTGTAATGCCTGCATTAAATGCAAAGGCTCTGAAAAATTCCTCTGTCATACAGCAATCGTATGCACCTACAACTGCTTGAGGATATTCTGCATTGTAAACCAAAAATGGTCTGCCACTTATATCTACGCTGGCAAAGGCAAGTGCTTCGTCCATTGGGATATAAAAAGAACCATATCTTTCGATACCACCCTTATTCCCTAAAGCCTCGTTAAACGCTTTACCTAACACAATACCTGTATCTTCTATTGTATGGTGACAGTCAACCTCTAAATCGCCCTTAACCTTTACAGTAAGGCCTAGTCCACCATGTACTGCAAAGGCTGTAAGCATATGGTCAAAAAAGCCTATGCCTGTGCTAATGTCAACATTGCCACCGTCTAAATTTAATGAAATATTAATTTCTGTTTCTTTTGTTTTTCTTTCTACAACTGCACTTCTCATTGAAGTTACCTCTTAATTAAAAAATTCATTCAGTAGCTTTATTACTGCTTTGTTTTCTTCTGTTGTACCGGCTGTAATTCTAAGATAATCATTCATCAATCTTATAGCTACTCCCTTACTCAAAAAGAAATCGAAAATCTCTTTGCTAAGTGGTGTTTTTATAAATATAAAGTTTGAGCAACCACTTACTAAAGATAATTTATCAGGATTTTCCTTTTCAATCTCTTTTAGGTCATTATACAGATTTTCTCGTAAAGTTACAATAGTATTTTTTCTGTTTTGTAAAAATTCTTTATTATTATATATCAATTCACCGATTTTTTGTGTAACTGTGTTGACATTATATGGTGATTTTACTGCCTTAAGGGCTGTTGTGTTAACCTTGTTTGTAACAGCAAAGCCTAATCTGATAGCAGCAGCACCAATAGCCTTTGATGCTGTACGCATAATAATAAGGTTGTCGTAGTCGTTGACAACATCTAACAGTGATGTATTCCAGAAGTCCATATAGGCTTCATCAAGAATTACAAGTGCATCTGTTGATGTTATAAGCTTGATTACATCTTCCCTGCTTACACCCTTTGATGTAGGGTTACAAGGGTTAGAGAAAATAACACCCTTTGCATTATTCCTGTTTACTGTATCAATAACAGAATCTATATCAACTGTTAAATCTTCATTTTTAGCAGACACTACACAGTTAAGCTCTGCTATTGATGTATAAAAGCGATACATAGAGAAATCCGGCTCTACTGTAACAACTGTATCACCTGACATAAAGAATGATGACATAAGCACCGTTATAAGCTCATCTGAGCCATTAAAGGCTGTTACATTTTCTGCATTGATACCATAATAGCTGGCAAAAGCGTTGCACAGGTTGGTAGCGTAAGGGTCTGGATAACGGTTGTAGTCAACAGTTGCAACAGCCTCTTTAATCTGCTGTATAATATCATCTGGCAGATTAAAGCAGGATTCGTTTGCGTCCAGTCTTATGCTGTAATCACCTGTAATTGGTGAATAAGGTGTTAGCTCACATATTTTTTTATTTAATGTATACACTAGTTATCAGTCCTTATTTTCGTTTTCTTTACGCACAATAATTGAATTAGCGTGTGCTGTTAAACCTTCGGCATTTGCAATACGGATAATATCATCTGCGTCTGCAAGCAAGGCTTCTTTTGTATAGTAGATAAAGCTTGACTTTTTAATAAAGCTGTCTACTGAAAGTGGTGAGAAGAATTTGGCTGTACCACTTGTTGGTAAAACATGGTTAGGACCAGCAAAGTAATCTCCAAGTGGCTCTGGTGAATAATTACCTAAGAATACTGAGCCTGCATTGTCTAGCTTACCGATATACTCCATTGGGTTTTCAACACAAACCTCAAGGTGCTCTGGTGCAAGGATATTTGCAAATTCTACTGCCTCGTTAATATTACGGCAAACAATAATTACGCCGTAGTCTGCTAGTGATTTTTCGATAATCTCTTTACGGCTTAGTGTTGCACTCTGCTTTTTAAGCTCGTCAATTACTGCGTCAGCCAAAGCTTCGTCATCTGTCAGCAAAATTGAAGAAGCAAGCTTGTCGTGCTCTGCCTGTGACATAAGGTCGGCAGCTAAGTAATCTGCTCTAGCAGTTTTATCGGCGATTACAAGAATTTCTGATGGGCCAGCAATCATATCAATATCAACAGTACCAAAAAGTAGCTTTTTAGCTGTTGCAACAAAGATATTACCAGGGCCTACAATTTTATCAACCTTTGGTACACTCTCGGTACCATAAGCAAGTGCTGCTACAGCCTGTGCACCACCCATCAGGAATACTCTGTTTACACCTGCGATATAAGCAGCAGCCATAATATCTGGGTTTGGTTTACCGTCCTTTGATGGTGGTGTAACCATTACTATTTCTTCACAGCCAGCAATTTTAGCTGGGATAGCGTTCATAAGTACAGATGATGGATATGCAGCTGTACCACCTGGTACATATATACCAACTCTTTTTAAGCCTCTTACACGCTGTCCAAGAATAACACCGTTGTTCTTGGTTGTAAGCCAGCTTTGCTGTAGCTGACGCTGGTGGAAGTCTCGGATATTTGCTGCAGCCTTTTCCAGTGAAGAATAAACCTCTTTGTCACAAAGCTGTGCATATTCCTTTAGCTGTTCCTTTGTAATTTCTGGGTTCTCTATGCTTGACCCGTCAAATTTAAGTGTGTATTCATTTACAGCCTTATCGCCATTTTGCTTAACATTAGCAAGAATATCTGACACAATGGCTGTAACATCCTTATCGTTATTATCACAGCGAGCCTTTAAATCTGATATAAAATCATACTCGGCTTTGCCGTTTGCTATTACCTTTGTAATCATATTAAAAATCTCCTGATTATATTCGTTAAATTGTAGTTTGTAGGTGTGAGCTAACGCTCACACCTGAGAAGAGATAATCGTAAAGTTTAGGTCCACCCTTTTTAAAGGGTGGTGGGGTCGAGGGGTAACACCCCTCGTGGGATTTTAAAGGGCAACGCCCTTTAACTTCTAGTTTTTCCTAAAAATGCCTTTTCAAGGCATTTTTAAATAATCTTGAGGCGTTAAGGACTCCGTCCTTAAAACCTGCAAGGGCTTTGCCCTTGACCCAAAAGCCTTTAAAAAGGCTTTACCCAAACTTTAAGTTTTGGTTTGTGCGTAATTCCAATT
>JAXJJE010000286.1:0-3708 GCA_036298405.1 Acutalibacteraceae bacterium | reverse complement strand
TGCTAGAGTAGAGTGAGGTAAACACCATATTATTCCTCAAATTTAATAAACGACAATTAATTCATCAGGACTATTGCGAAAGCAGTAGTCCTTTTTTATGTCTAAAAGTTTCTAAAATCGCAAATCAAAGTGGCAAAAAAAGGAAAATTTTTTTATATCTTTTTATGCTAACATATCTTTACACTAAATAAGGTCAGAATTTCCGATAAGGAAAAATATAAGAAAGGAATTTAACGAGTTTTGAAAGGAAGAAAATTGATGAAGATAAGCTTAATAATTGCTAGATACATCAAAAAATGTAACGGTATTTAAAACCAAATCAAAAGTGTTAATTAATAAGAAATTAAAAGACACCAAGGTGAAACTCCTTGTTCACATAGATATTTTTTAACACGAAAGGAAGTGTGCAGAAATGCACAAATACAAAACGAAAAATATAATAAAAAGTATTTTGGCTATTGTTATGTCGGTTTTAATGGTAACTATGTCGTTACCTCTTACAGCAATGACAGCATCAGCAGCCGAAACAGATGTAGGATTGGTACAAGCTAGTAATGGAACAACAGTCAAATTAAGTTTGGGCAATTTACTAGAATATGAAAGCAATATTAATTGGACCACACACATGATGTATGCCGATGGCAAGATGGCATACTGTGTTAATCCAAAGCTTAAAGCTCCATCAGGAACTTTTGGTAGTGCGAATTTGACAGAAGTAACAGCATCTAATAGCAAGTATCAGTTATTGCTAAAAGCTTTGTACTACGGCTATGGTGGCGAAGGCTTTGAGAAATCTGTTGCAGCCTTTGGCAATAAGTCAATGAAAAGCTATATGCAGGGAAAGAAAACACAGCACTGGCTTGGAGCTGGTGGTACTGACCTGTATTATTTGCTGACACACAGAACACTCGCACACATCTATGGTGACAGTGACTGGTCTTATGCTTTGAATATTGACTGGATAAATACAGTTAAAGAAATTACCGAGGTTCTAAAGAAAGCACCAGCAGTTTCTACTGATGATAAGATGTATATTCTTGATGCTAAAGATGGAACTCAGAAAGTAATTGTTTTCAAAGAAACTCCTAAAAAGGGTTCATTAGAAATCATTAAAGACTCTAGCAATTATAGTTTGACTGATAACAATACAGATTGCTATAGCCTAGAAGGTACAGTATTCACTGTAACACATACAGAAACAGGTAAGAAGTACACATTAACAACTAACATAAAGGTAGAAGATGGCTCTGCCACAGTTAAGTACAAGGGTGTGCTTAAAGATATACCAGTTGGTGAATACACAATCAAAGAAACACAGGCTGGTAAAGGTTATATTCTTTCTACTAAAGCAACAAATGTAACCATTGTTGGTGATAAAACAAGTAAGGTAACTGTCAAAAATTATCCTCTTAACGACCCTATTTATATTTTAGTAAGAAAACAAGATGAGAATGCGAAACCCGTTATAGGGGCAGAGTTTACTATAAGATTTTATAAAGGATATTTTACAGAGGAAGAGATAAAATCTGGTAAAGCAGAAGGAAGTTTTAAGCGTTATTGGACACTAAAAACTGATGATAGAGGTTTTATTTCATTTGATGAAGAACATCTTGTAGATAGTAACAATGATTTTTATTATGCAACCGATAGTGGAAACCCTGCTTTACCACTAGGAACTGTAACTATCCAAGAAACCAAAGCTCCAAACGGATACATCATAGATGATACTTTGTATGTAAGACAAATAAAAGGTGGAAGTTCAGAAAGTGTAAGTACCTATAATCCTCCTACTGTTATTAACGAACACGAAGAGGGAGAACTAAAGATTATAAAAACATCTGATGATGGTGTAGTTGCTAATATTAAGTTTAATGTTTACACAACTGAAAATGTACTTGTAGGTACATACACAACAAACTCAGAGGGTCTTATAACCAAGAACATCGACACAGGTACATATAAGATTGAAGAAATTGTTCCTGAAAATTATAAGCCACAACCTATTAAAACCGTAACTGTACGAAAGGACGAAACTGCAACAGTATCCTTTAACAATATATCAGAGGACGGTGAGTTGAAGATTATCAAAACAGCCGAGCCTATTAAAAATCCTGACGGAACAACAACACCGGGTATTGTTGAGGGTATAGAGTTTGAGTTTTACAATAGCGACGATGTGCTTGTGGGTACATATACAACAGACGCAGAGGGTTTAATTGCAAAAGATGGAATTGAACCAGGAACATATAAAGTACACGAAAATCCTCCTGCTGGATACAGACAGCCTGCTGATAGAAATGTAGAAATAAAACCTAATCAGACAACTACTGTTAAGTTTCATAATGTAGTATCTGGTGGCGATTTAACTATTAAGAAAGTTACAGATTTTAATGGTTATATTAAGAGTGATACAGAGCCATTTATCTTTAAGGTAGAGGGATTATCAAATGGCTTTGAAACAGAGGTTGAGATTTATCCTAATCGTTCAGTAATTATCTCGCTTCCAAAAGCTGGTGCATACAGAGTAACCGAAATTTTGTCAGAAGAACAAAAGCTATACTGGCAAGAGCCAGAGATATTAAGTCAAGATATAGTAGTTGGAGACAATGAGCATAAGACTGTTTCTTTCAGCAACCACGAAAAATATGGCAACTTCAAAGTAAAGAAGACTGCTGATGATGGTTTTGTTGAGGGAGTAAATTTTGAGTTCTTTGGAATGTCTTATACTGGTAAAGGTGTTTTCTTTACTTTCTCAACAGATGCAAATGGTGAGTATTTCCTAGATACAAATAAAATACCTCTTGGCGAATACACACTTCGTGAGTATGGAACAAAGAGTCCAAACCTCTATGTAGAACAGCATGATATAACTGTAAAAATTGAGGATGGAAAAACCACACAGGTTAATGTTCACAACGAGAATGTAAAGCGTAAAATGCAGATAATCAAGACATCTGATGATGGTATTGTTGAGGGAATTGAGTTCAAAGTAAGTTGTGCAGCACTTAATTTCTCAAAGATATATAAAACAGATGCAACAGGTTATATCACAGCAGATGAGCTTAAAGAGGGCAGATATACTGTAGAAGAAATCAATGCTCCAGATAGATACGAAATACAGCCAGCTCAGACGATTGATATTAAGTATCCAACAACAGAGGAGGAAGCGAATACTCCTTATGTTGTAACTTTCCATAACACATTAAAGCTTGGTAAAGCAAAGATTATAAAGACTTCTGCAAGTGGTAATGTAGAGGGTTTTGAGTTCAACATTACAGGTACTTCATATAAGGGTGAGTATATCGAGCTACTAAACCTAAAGACAGACAGCAACGGTCTTATCGTAAAGGATTTGCCACAAGGTACTTACACAGTCGAAGAAATCAATGTTCCTGAATATTATGTAGTGCCTGAGCCACAAATCATTACTGTAACAGCGAACCAAACAGTAGAGGTAAGCTTCTACAACGATTATCAGCGTGGTGATGGTGAGGTTCTAAAGACTTCCGATGATGGCAAGATAGCTGGACTAAAGTTCAGACTTTATGGTACAGCAGATTGTGGTGAAACAGTTGACTTAACAGCAGTAACAAACGCTGAAGGTATAGCTAAGTTTACAGATGTACTTATTGGTACATACACAATGGAAGAAATTGATACTCCAGAAAGATATGAAGCTTTTGAGCCTGTTACAGTAACAGTAACAGA
>JAXJJE010000285.1:0-1617 GCA_036298405.1 Acutalibacteraceae bacterium | reverse complement strand
CAGTTGATGCTGTGTAGGCAGTTGCAGTAATATTTGAACCACCCATCGTTACTGTTACAGTATCGGTAGCGAGGCTATCACCCTTCAAAGTGGTCTTATAGCTCATACCCTCAACTACAGCAGTACGCTTATTGGTCGAAGTGATACCAGTCTTTAAGGTGTAACTCACTGTATACTCATCAGCGATGTCACCATCAGAGTTTTGGTCTGCACCTACTACGAAGGCAACAGCGTTACAGAGGATGCTGTAACCCAAGGTTTGCCAGACATGAAGGATATGGTTGCGATATAGACCAAGACCGTTCTCAAATTCTCTGAAGGTGAATAGGTCATCGTAAACCTGGAAGAAGTTACGGTCAACCAAGGCAGCGATCATGCCATCCACTGGAAATGCATCGATTACTTCCTTCGTTTCAGAGTTGAACGAAACCAAATCTTTGTTGAAGGAGCTGGCAAGTACATCAACATTACAGGTTACATCGGTTGGGTTATCCACAATTAGAACCTGCTCATCTTTGCGAGAGAAGGTAACAATCGGTTTGTTATCATCACTCTGAGCTGTGAGATAAGCGTTGTTATTGCTGTTAGCGAACACCATGTCACCAGAAACTGTTTTAACAGTTTTGATAAAGGCTTTAGCATTAGCTTCAGAAGCTTGTGGATCAGGAACAGCAACTACTTTCATAGCATTGTTATTGTAAGCTTCAGCGAACAATTCACGCATTAAGATATACTCATCAAGCTCTGCTGAGTTCCTCATCGTGGTAAAGAGGTTTTCAAGATACTCAGCCAATCCTTCATAGCTCTTGAAGGCTTTAGCTAGAGATTCAGGAGAATCAGTTAAGACATAGTTGTCTTGGCGATTCATTCTGTGGAAAACTACCTTAGTATCAGGTAGGTTGCGAGTTAAGAGACCTGAGCCAGTCTGGTCAAAGGTCTGAGCTTTGATGAAGTTGTTGTAAACTTCCTCAACCGTATCACCAAAGGTTTTCTTACCCTTCTTGAATTTCCCAAGAGGATTTTCCCAGCTTTTCTTGATTAGCATTGGAGCGTAAATCATGTTAGCTAGAGTGTTGATAAATTCATTGTAAACAACAGCGTTGTTTAAATCTGTGATAGCCTCACCAACTTCCTCGATATTATTCCGAGTAGCTTCAGGCACTCTGTCCTGATAAGCTTGGGAAGCATTATCACGAATAGTATTCAGGACTTCAATTGCATCCATTTGAATATTCTCCGTTAGTTAATATTAGTGTTTCTTGACAAAGTTTCCCTTGTCATCAAATAAATCCTCAAACTTCCTTCGCTCGACAGATTCCTGTTTCAGACCTGTCTGCTCTTCGGTTTGTTGAGCTGGAGTCGTTTCAGTACCAAGCTGTGTAAATAACTTCATGTTAGCTTGTCTGATGGCTTCCATCTCTATTGTATCATGCTCATGCTGTTCTTTCAAAGTAGCATTAGTGTCATAGATTTCGGCCACTCCATTTTGAAGTTCAGCTAGTCCAGCTCTCATTTCTTCGGCTGTCTCAAGAGACCCAACTTCTTTAATCTTTTCTAGGAAAGCATCTTTGTCCATTTTGTCCTTTCGTTTAGTTTATGTTTTTATTATATCACCAT
>JAXJJE010000284.1:0-1357 GCA_036298405.1 Acutalibacteraceae bacterium | reverse complement strand
TTTTCAAATTTTTAAATTCTACTGAATTACTCAGCAGCTTCTTCTGCAGGTGCAGCCTCTTCAGCAGCAGCCTCACATGCTTCTACGCCACCCTTGTCTACAATTGCCTGTACCGCACGAGCAAAGCTTGCGATAGGTGCCTGGAATGCACCAAGTACATTTGCAAGAAGAACCTCTCTTGTAGGTAGCTTAGCTAGGCTCTGGATTTTGTCCATATCGATAATGTCGTTATCCATATAGCCTGTCTTTACTTCAAAGTTTTCGTGAGTGTCAGCAAACTTGCAAAGAATACGAGCAGGAGCAACGTAATCATCGTCACAAGTAGCTAGAGCTGTTGTGCCCTCTAGTACACCCTTCATATCAGCAAGACCTGCATTGTCAGCAGCTCTTGATAGCATTGTATTCTTTACTACAGTATACTTAACGCCAGCTTCTCTTAGCTCTTTACGAAGCTTTGTGTCATCCTCAACTGTAATGCCTTCGTACTTAACTACGATACCTGAAATAGAGTTCTGTAGTCTTTCTGTAAGCTCAACAACCATTGCCTTCTTTTGTTCAAGAATCTTTTCACTTGCCATTATAGTTCACCTCCATAAAGTATTGAGTGTTGAAAGCCGATTAAAAAATCGCATTAAAAAGTGCCTTCCCATTTTGCGAGGGAAGGCACAGCATGACTATATATACATAAAAGTCTTACTTGTGCTTGTCCTCGGCAGGTAGGAAAACCCTTTTACTTTTAACACCTGCTGTCTTTGAACAGCATATATACCATTACATAAAGTAAAGTATTTTTTATACAATTAATTATTGCTGCTGTCCGCCAACCTTGTTTGGATTAATGCGAACACCAGGACCCATTGTGCTTGTTACAGCACAAGATCTGATATACTGACCCTTTGCAGCAGCTGGCTTAGCCTTAACTACAGCCTCTAGAAGAGTATTGAAGTTCTCTAATAGCTTCTCTGTGCCAAAAGATGACTTACCAATTGGGCAGTGAATAATGTTTGTTTTGTCAAGACGGTACTCAATCTTACCAGCCTTAGCCTCTTTAATAGCCTTAGCGATATCTGGTGTAACTGTACCAGCCTTTGGGTTTGGCATTAAGCCACGAGGACCAAGAACCTTACCTAGACGACCAACAAGACCCATCATATCAGGTGTTGTGATTAGAACATCAAAGTCCATCCAACCTTCCTGCTGAATCTTCTGTGTAAATTCCTCAGCACCTACATAATCAGCGCCAGCCTCTTGTGCAAGCTGAACATTGTCACCCTTACAAATTGCAAGAATCTTAACGCTTTTACCTGTACCGTTTGGTAGTACAATAGCACCTCTAACCTGCTGGTCAGCGTGACGG
>JAXJJE010000283.1:0-6863 GCA_036298405.1 Acutalibacteraceae bacterium | reverse complement strand
CTTGATGTAATGCTACCAAGCTTAAATGGATTTCAGATTCTTAACGAATTACGCAGTGAGGGTATTGAAACACCGGTGCTTATGCTTACTGCTAAAAGTGAAATTGATGACAAGGTGCATGGTCTTGATTGTGGTGCAGATGATTATATGACTAAGCCTTTTCAAACAAAAGAGCTTTTGGCAAGGCTTCGTGCAATTACAAGACGTAAGGGCGAAATAGAAAGCAATATTCTTTCGTTTGGTGATTTACAGCTTAATACAAGTGTTGGCGAAATCTATTGTAAAACCACTGGCAAAAGTATGAAGCTGGGACTAAAGGAATTTCAGCTACTTGAATTTTTGCTTAAAAATAAAAACCAAATAGTTACCAAAGAACAAATTATAGAAAAGCTATGGGGACTAGACAGCGACAGCGAATATAACAACGCAGAGGTTTATGTGTCTTTTACAAGAAAAAAGATAAAATTTATTGGCTCTAACGTTGCTATTAAGGCTGTGCGTGGCTTAGGCTATACACTGGAGGAAGGCAAATGATAAAAAAGCTTAGACTTAAGCTTACTCTTATGCTTACCCTGATTCTTTCGGTTATACTTCTGGGTATTGTTGTAGCTGTTAATATTCTTAATTATAGGGTTAATATGACTCAAGCCTACGACAAGCTAGAAAGCGTTACATCTGCTGTTTTAATTCAAGAGCAAAACCAGCCCTCGTTTTTTGGGTATAGCTTTGGTCATAGTAATAATTATTTTTATTTTGATACCGTTGACAATCCTGCCGAAACCTATATTGCCTTTACAGGACCAAGGGGTAGAATAGAAAAAATCGCAGGCAAAAACAACAGTAAATATACCTATGAAGAAATAGTAGCATTTACCGACAAGGTTCTTGAACAGCCTATATCAAAGGGTAAAATAGAAGACCTTATTTTTAGCACTACCGAGCTTCGCTATGGAGAATTCGGGCTTGGATATGTTGTAGGCTTTATGGATAACAGTGACAATCTGCAAAATTTCCAGAAGCTTCTGATAAGCTCTGTATGTATAGTAATAATCGGATTTATTGTAATATTTATTTTATCGGTTCTTCTTTCAGCATATATTATAAAGCCGGTTGAAGAGGCATTTTCTAAGCAAAAGCAATTTATCTCTGACGCTAGTCACGAGCTTAAAACGCCTATTGCTGTAATAAGTGCAAATGCCGAGCTTTTATCTGGTGAAATAGGAGATAACAAATGGCTTAATTATATTCAATCAGAATCTGACAGAATGAGCAAGCTTGTTACCAGCCTGCTTACCTTAACAAGAATAGAAATGCAATCAGAGCAACCACAGACAAATCGCTTTGATATTTGCAATGCTATTATGGAGGTTACTATGCCCTTTGAAAGTGTTGCGTTTGAATCGGGTATAGCTCTTGAGTGTGAGCCTACTGAAGAAATTTTTATAACTGCAAACGAACAGCAAATAAAGCAGGTAATAGCAATACTAACCGACAACGCAATAAAGCATTGCTATTATGGTGGCAGAGTGCTTGTTAACGCTTTTGTATACAAAAGCAAATGCCATATTGCTGTTTCTAACACCGGCGAGCCTATCCCAGATGAGCTTAAGCCAAAATTATTTGAACGCTTTTACAGGCTAGACCAGTCACGACACCGAGAAGAAAACCGTTATGGTCTAGGTCTTGCCATTGCAAAGCAAATTGTCGATAATCACAATGGCACAATTAACATACATTGTGAAGACGGCTACACAACCTTTGAGGTTGTTATATAAAACCACTATAAAAGGAGAATAAGCTATGCTTTTATTTCAATATCCAAAATGCACAACCTGCAAAAAAACTGTTAAATGGCTTGAGGTTAACAATATAGAATATACCAGCCGAAACATTAAGGACGAAAATCCAACCTATGACGAGCTTAAAGAGATTTACAGCAAAAGTGGCTTACCAATAAAAAAGCTTTTTAATACCAGTGGTATTCTATACAGGTCTTTAGGCTTAAAGGATAAGCTTGACACTATGAGCGAAGACGAAATACTAAAGCTTCTTGCAAGCGATGGTATGCTTGTAAAGCGACCTATATTGATTAATGACAGCAAGGTGCTAATCGGCTTTAAAGAGGAAGTATGGAAAGAAGCACTCCTAAAAAATAACTGATTAAATTTTAGTTGACTTTATTTTTTAACTTTAGTAGAATAAAGTTAGAAATGGAGGTATTTTAGTATGGATAACAATTTCAATAATCAAAATAATAATCCTGTAGGTGGATTTGGCACAACACCTAACAGTAATTTTAACGCCAATCAAAACAACACACAGAATAAAGCAGACGGCTTGGGCAATAATTTAGATAACAATTCTCAGCAAGCTACAAGCCAACCAGCTACTGCTGTTAATTCTTCAAATACCAACGCCGATTTTAACCCTAATGCTAATTATTCTGCTAATCAGCAACCATTCAATCCTAACGTTAATTATTCTGCTAATCAGCAATCATTCAATCCTAACGTTAATTATTCTGCTAATCAGCAACCATTCAACCCTAACGTTAATTATTCTGCTAATCAGCAACCATTCAACCCTAACGTTAATTATTCTGCTAATCAGCAGGCATTTAACCCTAATCAAACAAACAATAACATTAATTTAAACAATACAAGCCAAGCTACTAACCAAAGCAATATCAATAATAATTACAATGACACCTTTGCTAACAACAATAGTTTTTCAAATCAGGCATATAACAATAACCAGAACATATACACAAATCAAGCTGTACAGTCAGGTGTAGATACAGGTAAGGGCAAAGCTTGTGCTTCGTTAGCTCTTGGTATTATAGGCTGTTCACTTATATTTATTAATTTTTTCATTTTCTGGATAAGTATGGTAATATTAATGCCTACAGAGATTCCAACAGAAAAAATACAGCTCAACGCTGGTCTTATAATTTCTTCAATCATTCCGGTTGTAGCTTTAATTTTAAGCATTATAGGTATTGTTCTGGGTGCTTTGTACCATAAAAATTCAAAAACAACTCATATACATACAAATAAAGGCAAGGCTACTGCTGGTATTGTTTTTAGCGTTATAGGAACTATATTGGCATTTATTGCTTCTTTTTCTTGCATTGGCTGTGCATTATGCAGTGCTTCAGCAGTCCCTGAGATAACCAACCCAGACAATTACAACTATTATTTCGATGAATACGCCGACGAATTTGATAAACACGTTGACGAATTTTGTTAAATAAATATTTCAGGCAGTGTTGTGCTTTACACACTGCCTTATTTTTATGCTAAGCTTGCTATCGCAAAATAATTTATACAAATATTTTCGGGTTGACTTTATTTTTAAACTTTAGTAGAATAAAGCTACAAATGGAGGTTTTTTAGCATGGATAATAATTTTAACAACCAAAGCAACAATTCGTTTAATGGCTTTGGAACAATACCTGACAATAATTTTAATACAAATCAAAACAACATACAGAATAATACAAACGAATGGCAAGATATTTTGAATACCCCTATTCAGCAAACCACAGGTCAAACAGCACCTGATTTTAACTCTTCAAACAGCAATGCTGATTTTAACCCTAACGCTAATTATTTAGGTAATCAACAGCAATTCAACCCTAATGCTAATTATATGGGCAATCAGCAGTCTTTCAACCCTAACACTGATTATTCTGGTAATCAGCAGTCATTCAACTCTAATACTGATTATTCTGGTAATCAGCAGTCGTTCAATCCTAACACTAATTATTCTGGTAACCAATCTGATTTCGCTTATAACCAGAATAATAACAACTACTTTTCAAACCAAGCATTTAACAATAACCCAAATATGTACCCAAATCAAGCTATACAGCCAGACAAAGACCCTAACAAAGCCAAAGCCGTTTCTTCTCTTGCAATTGGTATTACAGGCTTTACTATTGCACTTATTAACACCATTGTTTTACTTATAAGTATGCTACTGGTGTTCCCTCTTGTTCTTTGGATTATATTTTATCCGATATTGCTATTTATAGCTACGGTTTTAGGTATTATAGGTATTGTTTTTAGTGCTACATATTTCAAAAAATCAAGATTAATTAATGTATATACAAATAAAGGCAAGGCTACTGCAGGAATGGTTTTCAGTATTATAGCTATTGCAGTTTCGATAATGTCTACAATTTCTTGCTTTGCCTATCTATAAGCTAAAATATTAATTCTCAAAAAAACAACCAAACAAATATAGCTAATTTTATAACAATGAATACAATGCTTATAATTAAGATGATTTTTGTTAAATAAACAATATTGGCAGTGTGGTGATTTACACACTGCCTAATTTTTTAGGAAGTGACGCTTATATGTTTAGTATTATACAAGAACTAGGTTTAGAGCCACCGTATTATGGTATTATGGTTACGCTTGGAATAACAGCTTGTTCAATATTATTGCTGTTCACAAGAAAAAAGCGTGATAATATAGACGGTATAGAGCTTTTACTGATTGCAGTTGCAGCCTTTATAGGAGCTTTTTTAATGTCTCGTATTTTTTATGCTATCGCTCATTACGAAAAGCTTGTGTATATTATTACTCACCCACAAAATCTATTTGCCGATTTAAAATCGTTTATATTTTATCTTACAGATATATTTGGTGGTATGGTATTTTATGGTGGTTTGATTGGTGCTTGCGTGGGAAGCTATATTTATATAAAAAAGGCAAAGCTGAATATAAATAATTATTCAGACATACTTGCACCGTGCATACCATTATTCCACGCTTTTGGCAGAATAGGTTGCTTTTTAGCAGGCTGTTGCTATGGTATTGAAAGCAAGCTAGGCTTTATTCATCAACACCCTATTACTCCCTATGCAAATGGTGTGCGTAGGTTCCCTGTACAATTACTTGAAGCAGGCGAAAATCTTCTTATTTGTGCAATACTATTGCTTTTGCTGTACAAATGCACACGGCTAGGCAATGGTATTCTTATATGGATTTATGGTATGGTCTACCCTATTATAAGATTTACAAATGAATTTCTGCGTGGAGATAATATGGAACGAGGCTACTTTGGTATGCTTTCAACCTCGCAGTGGATAAGTATATTTATTTTTATACTATCAACAACAGCTATAATAATAAAAAACAAAAAGAATAAAGGAGCATAACAAATGCGTTTTGGTGTATCTTCGGCTTGCTTTTATCCTATGGATTTAGTAGAGTCACTTGAAGCATTGGCAAAAAACGATGTAAAGGAACTGGAAATTTTTGTAAACACAGAAAGCGAGCTTACACTCAGCTTTTCAAACGAAATAAAGAAAATCACTAACGCTTATGGTATTACAGTCACCTCGGTACATCCGTTTACATCGGGGTATGAATATATGATGATATTTTCTGACTATAAAAAAAGACTGAATGATGCTATAGAGTTTTACAAGCGTTATTACAGCTTTGCAAATGAGCTTGGTGCAAAGCTTGTTGTATTGCACGGTGACAAACGCTTTGCAGACACTGGTGGCATACCCGACGAGGAGTATTTTGAACGCTACTACAAGCTTGCACAGGCTGGCAGAGCAACAGGCGTAACACTTGCACAAGAAAATGTAAATCTTTTCAGAAGCCAAAGCCCTGAATTTATAGCCAAAATGAAAGAATATTTGCATAACGATGTAGAATTTGTTTTGGATATAAAGCAGGCTGTACGTGCTGGCTTTAGTCCATATGATATGTGCAGTGCTATGGGCAACAGAATAGTGCATTTACACATTAATGATAACAACGCAACCACAGATTGTATGCTACCAGGCGAAGGCACTATGGACTATAAGAAGCTACTTACACAGGTTAAAAAACAGGGCTTTAATGGTACTGCTGTTATTGAGGTTTACAGAAAAAACTTTACTACTTTAGATGAATTAATTAACTCTCATAAATATATGAACAGTAAATTTTATGACATATAGATATAGGCGAATTTCACTATAGTTATTGCAATTCATTGTATTTATATGGTATAATATGCTAAAGTTAATGTTTTAGGAGCTACAATTTATGAAATGTCCGTATTGTGCTTATGAAGAAAGCAAGGTTATAGATTCACGCTCAGCTGATGACGGCGAAAGAATAAGACGACGCAGAGAGTGCCTTAAGTGTGGCAAACGCTTTACCACTCACGAAATAGTTGAAACTGTACCTATTATGGTTATAAAAAGAGATAAAACACGAGAGCCTTTTAACCGAGAAAAGCTCTATTCTGGCTTGCTAAGAGCCTGCGAAAAAAGACCAGTACCAATAGAGCGTGTAGAGCTGATTGTATCTTCCATTGAATCAAGTATACAAAATTCACTTGACCGAGAGGTTACCTCCGAAAAAATTGGTGAGCTTGCGATGGAACATTTAAAATCTATTGACGAGGTTGCTTATGTTCGATTTGCTTCTGTTTACAGACAATTCAAGGATATTAATACCTTTATGCAGGAGCTTACCAATCTGTTAAACTCTAAATAACAAATTAATTATCATTAACAATTAGAAACGGCAAAGAGAATTTTTACTCTCTTTGCCGTTTTTCTGTTATTTTAAATTACATCTCTACAAATTGTAGTTTGGCAGGGGCTTTGCCCCTGAGCAATCAATTTGCTTCGCAAATTGGTTACATTACCCACCAGCCTTTGAAAAGGCTGGACCTAAACTTTACGCTTGAGTGCCTGCTGCGCAGTCACTCAAGATACGCACAAACCCAAATGTAACTTCCCCAACGAAAAAACTAATTTCAGCCAAATGCAGTTTGACTAAGCGTGGGGGGATTCCATAAGGTGGGACAAAGTCCCCCTTTGGTCGTGTGGGGTGGGTTAAGGG
>JAXJJE010000282.1:0-7397 GCA_036298405.1 Acutalibacteraceae bacterium | reverse complement strand
TCAAAGGCACAATATAATGTGTATATAATTAAAATATTTATCACTATAAATCATACCATAAAACACCTATAAATAAAATATATTTTCAAAATTTTTACATCATAAAAATAAAATAAAGGTTTTATATGTATGTAATAAGCAGGGTATATTAAATTTATAATTAATTTACATCAGTTCAGTTGACATTTTACAGCTAATTGATACAATTAAGTAAAACGCTGAAAAAACAAGCTTTTAAGCGATTTATACATGTAATAAATTTAACTTATATAAATAAACAGGAGATATTTATGGAATTATTCGAGAACGAAAAAAAGCCTACCAGAGCCTTACTTGTATGTGTAGATACTGGTGATTACGACGCACAAGCGTCACTTGACGAGCTTTGGGAGCTTGCCGAAAGTGCTGGTGCAGAGCCAATAGCAACATTAACACAGAAAAAAGACAAACCAGAAACAGCCACCTATGTGGGCAGTGGCCGACTTGCAGAGATTACAGAATTTTCTGCAAATAACGATATCGATTTGCTTATATTCGATTGCGAGCTTTCACCTACTCAGATAAGAAATATCGAAGAGGCAACCGATGTACGCACCATTGACAGAACAATGCTTATACTCGATATTTTTGCACTCAGAGCAAGAAGTAAAGAGGGTAAGCTTCAGGTAGAGCTTGCTCAGCTTAAATATATGCTACCACGATTAACCGGTAAGGGTGTAGCTATGTCACGACTAGGTGGTGGTATAGGTACACGAGGTCCTGGTGAAACAAAGCTAGAAACCGACAAACGACACATTCGCAGAAAAATGGAAACTTTAAAGGAACAGCTTGCAGATGTAGAGCTACACCGTAATATGCTTAAAAACAGACGAAAGAAGGACGGTGTAATTACTGCTGCTATAGTAGGCTATACAAATGCTGGTAAATCTACACTTATGAATTACCTTACAAACGCAGGTGTACTTGCCGAGGATAAGCTTTTTGCTACACTTGACCCTACCTCAAGAGCGTTAAAGCTACCAAACGGTGTTACTGTTATGCTTATTGACACAGTAGGACTAGTAAGAAGATTACCACACCACCTTGTAGAAGCGTTTAAATCAACTCTTGAAGAGGCTGCAACTGCCGATATTATTTTAAATGTTTGCGACGCATCATCAGATGAGGCTTATCTTCATTTGCAGGTTACTAAGGAGCTTTTACAAAGCCTTGGCTGTGGAGATACCCCTGTTATCCCTGTGCTTAACAAGTGGGATAAGGTTGACGAGCAAAGCTCGGTAGTGCCATCTATGAGTAAATCGGTAAGAATAAGTGCTAAAAACGGTACAGGAATTGATAAGCTTTTACAGGCAGTTGAGGATAACCTACCTGTAAAAATCAAACGAGTAAAGCTTTTAATTCCTTTTGATAAGGGTGGTTTGGTTGCAGATATTCGCAACAAGGCAACTCTTGTAAGTGAGGATTATGTGGCTGAGGGTATACGTGTAGAGGCACTGCTTGACCCAGAATTATACAACAAGCTAAGTGCGTATATATGTGATTAATAAAAATGTGGTTAGCAAGAAATTGCATAATATTGGCAACCGTGATATAATATTATGATGTGAAAATTCAGAAAGGAGCTTTGACAAATGGATGTAAAAGTTGGCGATATACTAGAAATGAAAAAGCCACACCCTTGCTCTAGCAAAAGCTTTTTAGTTTTGCGTGTGGGTATGGATTTTAAAATTAAATGTCAGGGCTGTGGCAGAGAGGTTATGGTGCCAAGAGTGAAAATAGAAAAAAACATAAAAAAGATAACACGAGCAGAGTAGCATAAATTTTAATCAATAACAATATTACTACAACGCAAGGAGAATTTTTATGTTTGAAAACAAATTAGATATTTTTGAAAAGAGATATAACGAGCTTAACAATAAGCTTTACGACCCAACAGTAGCGTCAGACCCAGAGCTTTATCAGAAGATAATGAAGGAATTCAAAGAGATTGAGCCTATTGTTGATGAATACAAGGTATATAAGCAGGCTAAAGCCACAATAGAGGAATCACTGGAGCTTTTAAACGACAGCGATACCGACAAAGAGATGAAGGAGCTTGCAGAAGAAGAGCTGGCTGACGCAAGAGCTACAATGGCAGAAAGTCAGCAGAATATTAAAATTCTGCTGTTACCAAAGGACCCTAACGACGATAGAAACGTAATTGTAGAAATTCGTGGTGGTGCTGGTGGCGAAGAGGCAGCCTTGTTTTCGGCTGTGCTATACAGAATGTACTCTATGTATGCCGAAAAGCGTGGCTTTAAAACAGAGTTGTTAAACGCAAACGAAACCGACATTGGTGGCTTTAAAGAAGTAAGCTTTATGGTGAATGGTCAGGGTGCATATTCAAGATTAAAGTTTGAAAGTGGTGTACACCGTGTACAGCGTGTACCAGAAACCGAAACACAGGGCAGAATACATACATCCACCGTAACAGTTGCAGTATTGCCCGAGGCAGAGGATGTAGAGCTAGAGATTAACCCTGCTGATTTGCAGATTGACACCTTTAGAAGTAGTGGTGCAGGTGGTCAGCACATAAACAAAACAGAGTCTGCTATCAGAATTACTCACCTACCTACTGGTGTGGTTGTAGAATGTCAGGACGAAAGAAGTCAGTATAAAAACAAGGATAAGGCAATGAAGGTGCTAAAATCACGCTTACTTCAAGCAAAACGAGATGAGCAGACTCAAGCTGTTGCACAGGAGCGTAAATCTCAGGTTGGTACAGGTGACAGAAGTGAGCGTATAAGAACATATAATTACCCACAAAGCAGAGTAACCGACCACCGTATAGGTCTTACACTTTATAAGCTAGACGAGGTTGTAAATGGTGCTCTTGATGAGGTTATAGACCCACTTATTACAGCATATCGTGCCGAGCAATTGCAGGAAGGACTTGAACAGTAATGAACACACAGGTATTAAAGCCTGATGAAAAAGCCTTAGAATTAGCTGGTGAGCTTTTAAGAAATACCGAACTTGTTGGTATACCTACCGAAACAGTATATGGCTTGGCAGCAAACGCACTTGATGGTAATGCTGTAGAGAAAATTTTCAAGGCAAAGGGCAGACCGATGGATAACCCTCTTATTGTGCATATAGCTGATATTTCTCAGATTGATAGCCTGGTTAGCGTATTCCCCGAAAAAGCCAAAAAGCTTGCACAAGCATTCTGGCCAGGAGCATTAACTATTATTATGCCTTGCTCAAGTAATGTGCCATTTCAGGTTACAGCTGGATTAAAAACAATAGCAGTGCGTTTTCCGTCACATAAAACAGCATTAGAAATCATTAAAAGTGCAGGTGTACCATTAGCAGCACCCTCTGCTAATCTGTCGGGCAGTCCTAGCCCTACAACTGCACAGCACGTTTATGACGATTTAAACGGCAAAATACCACTTATTATTGACGGTGGAGAAAGCAAGGTAGGCTTAGAATCAACAGTTATTACTGTTGCCACTGAACCACCAACCCTGCTTCGTCCAGGTGGAATTACTGTAGAACAGCTTGAAAATGTTATTGGTAAAATCAACATTGATAAGGGCGTAACACAAATGCTTGACGCAAATACAGTTGTGGCAAGCCCTGGTATGAAATATAAGCATTACTCACCAAAAGCAAAAATTATTATATTAAATGGCAATCAGACTGAATATATTAATTATATAAACACAAATAAAGATAACTACACAGGTGCATTATGCTACGACAGCGATATTGATAAGCTTACAGTACCATATGTATCATTAGGTAACGAAAACGATTACTCAGCACAGGCACATAATCTTTTTACAGCACTCAGACAGCTTGACGAAATGGGCTTAAAAACAGTATACGCTCGTTGTCCTGATACCGATGGTGTGGGGCTTGCTGTATACAACAGACTTATTCGCTCTGCTGGATTTGAGGTGATTAACCTTGCGTAGCTTTAAGCTAATAGGTATTACCGGACCTACTGGTGCAGGTAAATCGACTATAACAGAATACTTGAAAAGCAAGGGCTGTTATGCTATAGATGCCGACAAGCTAGGCAGAATGTCGCTTGAAAAGGGCAGTGATTGCCTTGTGCAGGCTTGTGCTGTATTTGGCGATGATATACTTAACAGCGATGGCACTCTTAACCGTCAGCTACTTGCCAAAAGAGCATTTTCAACACCAGAAAACACTCAAAAGCTTAACAACATAACACACCCGTGGATAACTATGCAGGTTATAAAGGCTGTTGACGAAATACGAAGCAAGGATGAAAATCCTATAATCTTATTTGATGCTGCTGTTTTGCTCGAGAGTAAAATGGATGTGTTGTGCGATTATGTAATCGCAGTAGTAGCACCTGTAGAAATTCGTCGTGAGCGTATTATCAACAGAGATAACCTTACAAAAGAAAATGCCGATATAAGAATAAAAGCACAAAACAGCAATGATTTTTATACAGAGCGTGCAGATTTTGTAATTGATGGCAGCCTATCAATGGAGGAAATATATCTTAACGCTGATAAAACACTTGAGAATATCATGCACAGAAGCATAATCGGGAGGTGAGCAAAATTACCACAGCAAGAAGAAAAAGAGGCAGAAGAAAGAAAAAACCTCAGCTTTATCTGGGTGGTATAGTTGCACTTGGTATATTTCTTATAGTCTTTATTTTACTTTCAATAATTATTGTCTTAATATATGTTAACTCTACAAAAAGCTTAGGTCGTGTGCTTCATCCTACTGATTATGATGAATATGTTTATGAATACTCAGAAACATATAATGTTGACCCCAACCTAGTTTTTGCTGTAATCAAAACCGAAAGTAATTTTGACCCCAACGCAGAATCACATGCTGGTGCACTGGGACTTATGCAATTAATGCCCGAAACCTTTGAGTGGCTACAAACCTACAAAAATGGTGAAGCTACAATGGGCACCGATTATTTGTATGACCCAAAGATAAATATAGAATATGGCTGTATATTTTTAGAATTTTTACTTGATAAGTATTCAAGCGAAGAATCAGCCATAGCAGCATATAACGCAGGCTTTGGCACAGTTGACAACTGGCTTACTGACGAAAGCTACTCAACCGATGGTGAAACTCTATACGAAATACCATACCCAGAAACAAAATCATATGTAAAAAAGGTAATGCTTGCAAAGTATTATTATGAAAATAACGGAGAAATTAATAAAGAAAGGGATTGACTATAATGGATAATAAAGAAAAATCACAGGCTGCACAGCTTAAAGAGAAGCTATTTATTAAAAAGCAAATTGGAATTAAAAAGCTATCAGCCGATGAAATTGCAAAGGCAGATGATTTTTGCAAGGGCTATGTAGAATTTCTTGATAATGCAAAAATCGAAAGAGAGGCTGTAGAAACCTCTGTAAAAATAGCACAGGCAAATGGCTTTACTGAATACGATTGCAATAAACAATACAATGCTGGCGATAAGGTTTATGTTGTAAACCGTAAAAAGAATATCCTGCTTGCAGTATTTGGTAAGAAAACAGTAGATAATGGTGTGCGTTTTGCTATTGCACATATAGACTCACCAAGATTAGACCTAAAGCCAAACCCACTTTACGAAGCAAATGACCTTGCACTATTCAAAACTCATTATTATGGTGGCATTAAAAAATACCAGTGGACAGCAATTCCTCTTGCTTTGCACGGTACAGTTGCATTTAAAGATGGTTCAACAGTTAACGTTAATATTGGTGAGAATGACACCGACCCTTGCTTCTGCGTAACAGACCTTTTACCACACCTTGCAAAAGACCAAGTTACAAAGCCAATGGCAAAGGTATTTACTGGTGAGGATATGAATGTTCTTATCGGTAGCAGACCATTCAGCAACGACGAAGAAGCCGAGCTAGTAAAGCTTAATATACTAAATATTCTTTTTGAAAAATATGGTATTTTAGAGGAAGATTTCCTTTCTGCCGAGCTTACACTTGTTCCTGCATTTAAAGCAAGAGATATCGGTCTTGACAGAAGTATGATTGGTGCATATGGCCACGACGATAAGGTATGTGCTTACCCTGCACTAATGGCAGCAGTAAATACAGAAGCACCTGAATACACTGCTATCACTCTTTTAGTAGATAAAGAAGAAACTGGTAGCGACGGTAACACTGGTATGCAGTCTGCATTTATGGAGCATTTTGTAAACGAGCTTGCAGATTCTCAGGGTGTTAAGGCTTACACAGCACTTAACAACAGCAAGTGCCTATCTGCCGATGTTAACGCAGCCTTTGACCCAACCTATGCAAGTGCATACGAGCCTAACAACAGCTCTTATATAAACAATGGTGTAGTAATCACAAAGTATACTGGCAGTGGTGGTAAGTACGACACCTCTGACGCTTCTGCTGAATATATGGCAGAAATTCGCAGTATGCTACAGCGTGAGGATATACTATGGCAAACAGGCGAGCTTGGCAAGGTAGACGGTGGTGGTGGTGGCACCATTGCAAAATACGTTGCTAATCTTAATGTAGATGTAGTTGACCTTGGTGTGCCTGTGCTTTCTATGCACGCACCAATGGAAATCGTATCTAAAATAGATGTATATATGGCTTACAGAGCATTCTGTGCATTTTTTGAATAATTAAAATATAACTTGAAGGATATACAGCTGAAAAATGTTGTATATCCTTTACTTGTTTGGAGAATAAGAATATGATACATAATATGAAGCTTTATCAAAGCCCATTTGATAAGATAGCAAACGGAAGTAAAAAAATAGAACTGCGTATTAATGATGAAAAAAGGCAGAAAATAAATGTGGGGGATATTATAGAATTTCATAATTATAACGATGAAAGCAGTGTTATAAGAGTAATGGTAAAGGCATTGCATAAATATCCTGATTTTTACGAGCTATACAAGCAGTTTGACAAGGTGGCAATGGGATATAATGAAAACGAAATTGCTAACCCAGCCGATATGGAGGAATATTACTCAAAGGAAAATATAAATAAGTATGGTGCTTTGGGTATAGAAATAGAGCTTGTATAATGAGCTATTTAAAATACAAAGTTCATCTCTTGCAAATTTAAAAAAACAGTGATATAATAACAGCGAAGTAAATATTAAATATATGGGGAGCTTGCTATAGCAGGCTGAGAGATGCGTATACGCTGATACCCTTGAACCTGATTCGGGTAATGCCGACGGAGGGAAATATTAATGGGATTTTTTCTAAGCCGTCACCTTTGTGACGGCTTTTTCTTTTTTATAAACCACCGTTAATATTTTATATTTACTTGCTATATATTTTATTTAAGGACGGTGGTTTTTGATGAAAACACAAAAAACAAACACAAAACGAATGGTACTAACAGCGTTGCTTATTTCACTTGCAACAGTGC
>JAXJJE010000281.1:0-3187 GCA_036298405.1 Acutalibacteraceae bacterium | reverse complement strand
GCCTGTAGGACTTGGTGCAAATCTGGTACGAACAACTTTTTTATCCATTATGCTTCCTCTTTCTTTTTTGTAGTAGAAATTTATTCTTACGCTATATTATACCAAAAAACATACTGATTTTTCAACCCTTTTCTATAGCCTTTAGTGATATGTAGTGTAGAAATTAAATAGTTATAAGTGTCTTTAATTTCTATTACAATAATAAAGCTATTTTAATCTTTTTCTAATGTCGAAAATTAAAGAATTTTCTAAAATGTGTACAAGATAGTCAAAAAATACTGAAAATTTAATTGACTTATAGGGATATTTCTGCTAAAATAATGATATATCAATGTGGGTAACAATATAATTTCTGTTACAATTTCTGTGAAAGGCGTTTTTATGGGCAAAATTATTTCTGTTGCTTCGGGTAAGGGTGGTACAGGTAAATCTACTGTATGCGTTACCTTGGGTACAGCTTTAGTAAAAAGAGGACATAAGGTTTTATTAATCGACTGTGATTCAGGTATGCGTGGTCTTGATATTATGATGGGCATAAGCAAAAGTCTGGTGTTTGATATAGCCGACGCTGTGTGTGGTAACTGCACAGCCGAGCAGATTATATACCCTTGTAATCACATTCAGGGTTTAAGTCTTATTCCTGCACCACAAAACGCAGAGGACGAGCTTAGTCCAGCTATATTAAAGCAGTTTACCGATAATGTTCGTGATAAATACGACTACATTATAATTGATTCACCTGCCGGTGTAGGTAAGGGCTTTGATACTTCTGTATTACCTGCCGATATGTGCTTGGTTATTGCAAATACAGAGCCTACTAGCTTGCGTGGCTGTGTAAATGTAAGAAAAAAGCTTGAAGAAATAGGCAAGGATAACATAAGGCTTATTATTAATAAATTTTCAAGGGCTATGTTTAAAGAGCTTGCCTTTTACCCAGACCTTGATTGTATTATTGATGAGTCGGGGATACAGCTTATAGGAATAATAACAGAAAATAGACAGGTCGTAGCGTCGATTCAAAAGGGCTTAGCATATAAAAAAAGCTGTACTGCACTAGAGGCAATAGACAGAATAGCTGCAAGGCTAGATGGTGAAAATGTACCGTTGTTAATAATGTAAGCCTATTTTAAAATATGAGAAGAGAGAAGAAAGAAGGATTATAATGAAAATTGCAATAATTGCACATGATGAGAAAAAAGAATTAATGGTACAGTTTTGCATTGCTTATTGTGGTATTTTAAGCAGATATGCACTTTGCTCTACAGGTACTACTGGTAAGCTTGTTTCTGAGGCTACAGGGTTAGAAATTCAGCGTTTTCTAAGTGGCTCACAGGGTGGCGACCAGCAGATTGCTGCAAGAATTGCTTGCAATGAAATAGATATGCTTCTATTTTTCAGAGATCCATTAAATCCAAAGCCACAAGAGCCTAACGATATGAATTTGCTTAGACTTTGCGATATGCACAATATTCCAGTTGCTACAAATATTGCAACAGCAGAAATGCTAATTCACGGTCTTGAGCGTGGCGACCTTGATTGGAGAAATATCCTTAAATAATATTTCAAATATCTTGTAACTTTTGCGATATTATAGTAAAATAGAAAATTGGTAGGGGTAGACTTGGCTCTGCCCCTATTTTTGATATATAAACACTTTCAGCTGTTTTAAACAGTCTACTTATTAACAGCTAATTTGATATAAACGGAGGAATAAAAATGGCACTTATTACTAAAAAGGTGTATGGTGCAGAGGACGTTCTGCCAAAGGACAGCCACAAGTGGCAGTTTATTGAAGAGGTTATGAGAAGCGAGGCTGCTGCCTATGGCTTTAAAGAGATAAGAACACCTGTTTTTGAGCATACAGAGCTTTTCCAGCGTGGTGTAGGTGATACAACTGATGTTGTACAGAAAGAAATGTACACATTTAACACAAAGGGTGGTACATCAATCACACTTCGCCCAGAGGGTACAGCAGGTGCAGCAAGAGCAATGCTTGAGCATGCTATATATAACGACGGTTTACCAATAAAAACATATTATTTTGATTCCTGCTACAGATACGAGAAAAAGCAGGCTAATCGTTACAGAGAATTCCACCAGTTTGGTGTAGAGCTTTTTGGTACAGCTAACCCAGCTGCTGACGCTGAAATCATCAGCCTAGCTTCAACCTTATTTGACAGACTTGGCATTACAGATTTACAGCTGGAGCTTAACTCTATTGGTTGCCCAACCTGCCGTGCAAAATATCACGAGGCACTAAAGGCATACTTCGAAAGCTCAAAGGACAAGCTTTGTGAAACCTGTCTTTCAAGACTAGAGAAAAATCCAATGAGAATATTAGACTGTAAGAGTCCAATCTGCTCAGAAATTGCACAGACTGCACCAGTTGTTCTTGATTATCTATGTGATGAGTGTAACGACCACTTTACAAAGGTAAAGGCTTACCTTGACAGTGCAGAAATTCCTTATGTTGTAAACCCACAGATTGTTCGTGGTCTTGACTATTACACAAAGACTGTTTTTGAATTTGTTACAACAAAGCTAGGCTCACAGGGCACAGTTTGTGGTGGTGGCAGATATGACGGACTTGTTGAAGAAATAGGTGGTCAGCACACACCTTCACTGGGCTTTGGCTTAGGTATGGAGCGTTTGCTTGCACTTATGGAGGAACAGGGTATAGAGATACCACAGCCTAATACCTGCGATTTATATATTGCGTCAATGGGTGAAGAGGCACAGAAAAAGGCGTTTAATCTTGCTAAAGAGGTAAGAGAAGCTATGATAAGCGTTGAGTGTGACATAGTAGGCAGAAGCTTAAGAGCACAGATGAAGTACGCTGATAAAATCGGTGCTAAGTTCAGCATTGTTCTGGGCGATAACGAAATTGCAGAGAATAAAGCAATGCTTAAAAATATGGAAACAGGTGAAAAAACAGAGGTTCCATTAGACGAGAATTTCTTGTCAGCATTTTTCAGCTGCTTTGTTGCATATGAAACAGCACAGCTTGGTGGAGAAGATATAATTTCGTTCTGATTTTTAGATAGATTAAATTGTAGTTTGTGGGGCTAACAACAAACTGCGATAGAGAAAAGCGTAAAGTTTAGGTCCAGCCTTTTCAAAGGCTGGTGGGTCATGCAACCAATTTGCGAAGCAAATTGATTGCGTAAACAAGCACTGTGTGCTTGTT
>JAXJJE010000280.1:0-15641 GCA_036298405.1 Acutalibacteraceae bacterium | reverse complement strand
TTGAACCTTATTTGCATTACCAAAATGCTCTGTGATTATACAGGTATCTTCAAACATCTGATGAGCTACCCATACACCTGATTCATCATTTTTTACAAGTGCGTCACAATAAACTTCTTTTGATTTCAGAGCCTCATTTCCTAAACCAATCATCGCATTTTGCCAATTTTCACGAGAGCCTGTGTAATATACCATACCTAAATTAGTACAATTCATAAAAGCATATTCGCTGATACGCTCAATACTATTTGAAATTATAAGCTTTGTAAGATTGCTGTTATCTGCAAATACATATTCTCCGATTTCAATAACACGTCTATCTTCTATTTTACTTGGGATTTGTACTTTATTTGCATTACCAAAATAATCTACAAGTATACACATATCATCATTTATTTTTTCTGCTACCCACACACCAGATTCATCATTTTTTACAAGGGTATCAAAGTAAACTTCTTCTGGAGTAATACATTCATTTCCTATATGTAGCATTACACTATGCCAATTGTCTTGAGTACCTGTGTAATATACCTTACTTAGATTTGTACAATTTAAGAATGCTGATTCTGCAATTATATTAACGCTTTCTGGGATTATTACACTTATAAGATTACTGTTATTTTCAAATGCCGATCTTCCAATTTCGTACACTGGCAAATTATTTATTTTGTTTGGTATTTTCACCTTGCTTTGGTCTCCATTATAGTGCAAAACCCTATAACCTTCGCCATTCTCTAGTAGCTCGTATGTCCAATCACTATAATCTTCATATGTATAGCTACTTTCAGCTACATTGACCGATGTAGCTGACGCAGTTAATGGTACTGAACAAGTAACACTTGACAGCATTGCGATAGCTAATAAAGCAGAAATTATTTTTTTCGTTTTCTTTGTTTTTTTCATTCATCGCACCTCATTGTATTTTAATAAAAAGAATCAGCACATTAATAATAAACACCATTATATAGAATTGCTTCTTCCATTTTTAACTATTAGATATATTGTAGCATCCACTCATATTTATGTCAATTTCATATATCAATTTTGTATAAATAGTCATAATAAGACCGATATATTATCAGTTTATACAAAAAGCTACCACCCAAATGGGTGGTAGCTGAAAATTGAAAGCAATTATTTTGCACCTCTATATTTTTTAAAGCAAAAATTACTCCTCTAGTATCATTTTTTGAAGCATAACTGCATCAATTAGTGTTAAATCATCGTCAAAGCTCATATCAGCATTTTCGATTTGCTCATCTGCAAGCTCTGTATTACCAACTATATATTTTAGCACATATATAACATCATCTACAGCAAGCTTATTATCACCATTTACGTCACCCTCTGCTGGTGCTGGAGAATTGTAGTGAATTGTTGAATTAATCAAAGGACTGTTATAGCTGTTCTTTGATATACTATTCCACTGACTTTCGTTACCTGTGTAGTATACATCAGTAAGGCTATTACAACGATAAAATGCATAATTTAAAATATTGATAAGACTCTTAGGAACCACAACACTTTTTAAATTTTCACAATCTCTGAAAGCATTAGCTCCTAAATTAGTAGTCTTTTCTGGGATTATTACTTTTTCCAGATTTGTACAACCACTAAAAGCAGAACTATCAATCTCTGTAACATTCTTAGGCAGTCTTACTCTTTTTAGGCTAATACAATTATAAAATGCAGAGTCTTCAATTTTTTCAACATTATTAGAGATTTTCACTTTTGTCAAAGCTTTACAACCAGAAAAAACGCTACTACCAATTTTTGTAACGCTGTCTGGGATTATTACACTTTCTAAGCTTGTGCAATTCTGAAATGCACTATTACCGATTGAATTAATACTGTTTGGTATATTTATACTTTTTAAGCTACTACAATTATAGAATGTGTTACCCTTGATTGCTACAATACTATTTGGTAGTGTTACACTCGTTAATGCCTTACAATTGTTAAATGCGTAGGTTTCAATTGATGTAACACTGTTTGGAATATCTATACTTTCCAGACCAATACAATTAGTGAATGCATAATTACTAATTGTTGTCACATTATCTGGAATTGTTATATTTTTAAGACTGCTACAGGTATGAAACGCATAGCTGGCAATAGAAGTGGCATTCTTTGGAAGTGTTACACTTTCCAGGCTAGTACAATTAGAAAATGTATAAGTAGGAACAGATGTAATATTGTCAGAAAGTACTACACTTTTCAGACTGGTACAACTACTAAAGAGGTAATTTGATATTGATGTAACACTGTTAGGAATTGTTATGCTAGTTAGATTAGTACAGCTATTAAACGCATGAGCACCTATTGTTGTAACACCATTTGGAATCACAATACCAGTTAAACTGGTACATTGACTAAATGCACTACTAGGAATGCTCTTAATATTATTTGAAATTTTCACATTCGTCAGGCTTGTACAATTATAGAATACAGAATCACCCATAGTTGTAACACTATCTGGGATTGTAATACTTTTTAGACTAGTACAGCCTTGAAACGCATTATTATCTATTTTTGTAACGCTGTTTGGAATGTTTATATCTGTTAAGCTACTGCAACTATAAAATGCTAGAGCGTTAATGCTAGTAACACTGTCTGAAATTTTTACGTTAACCAAATTCTCACAATAACGAAATGCAGAATTAGGAATAGCTGTAACACCGTTTTTTATTGTAACACTTTTTAAGCTGTTACATGATTCAAACGCCTGAGCACTTATATTTTTAACATTGTCTGGTATTGTTACACTAGTTAAGCTATTACTATTTCTAAACGCAAGCTGACCAATTGTAGTAACAGTACTTGGAATAGTATAATCATTTGATGGCTTTCCAACAGGATAAATAATCAATTCAGTTTGTGCTTTATTACACAATACACCATCTATAGAAGAGAATTTTGGGTTGTTTGGTGAAACGTTTATAGCTTTTAAGCTACTACAACCCCAAAATGAATTATTTCTAATCTCTGTAACACCTTCAGATATTGTTATACTACTTAAGCCTACACAATCCTGAAATGCATATAAGCCGATAGTCTTAACGCTATTTGAGATTGTTATATTACTTAAGCTACTGCAACCCTTAAACGCAGAGTTGGAAATTATTGTAACTTTATTTGGTATTTCTACATTATTCAATTTTTTACAATCTAAGAATGCATTTGTATCGATTTTTGTAACATTGCTTGGAATTGTTATGTTTGTCAGGCTACTACAACCATTAAACATAGAATTGCTAATAACAGTAAGATTATTAGGAAGCTTTACGCTAGTCAGCTTAGGACACTGACTAAATACAGCAGTACCCATTTCGGTAACACCGTCAGGTATTGTTACAGTAGTAAGGTTATCATTGCTATAAAATGCATTATCACCAATTGTTGTAACACTGTTTGGAATTGTAATAGTAGTTAGACTATCACACAACCCAAAGGCATTATTACCAATAGTTGTAACACCATAAGGAATTGTTACCTCAGGTAATTTGTTACAATTATAAAACGCTGTATTACCAATTGTTTTAACGCTACCTGGTATTACCACGCTAAGTAAACTAGTACAATTATGAAACGCAGAATTACCAATTGCTGTAACACGGTTTGGAATTGTTACGCTTGTTAGCTTATTACAACCCTGAAATGCTTTTTCACCAATTATTGCAACAGTGTTTGGAATTGTAACACTAGTAAGAGAAGAGCAATTTACAAACGCACTAGCACCTATTTCAACTACAGGAATACCATCTATTGCACTAGGTACTACAACATCTTTCAGAGTTCTATCGTATTTTGTGATTTTACAGCCAGTTCCATCTGTTGTAAGCTCATATGTCCAGCTACCATATTCGTCGGTGTATGTATCACCACTTGCAACTACATCTGTTGTTACAGCCGACGCACTTAATGGCATTGAAGCTGTAGCACTTAACAGCATTGCTACTGTCAATAAAAAAGTAACTAATTTTTTCATTTTTTAACCCCCGTTAAAATATTTTTGTATTAATAAAAAACTTTTACCTGACCAACTATCCTCCTATTCAACATTATTGCCCCATACAATTATTTCTATAATTTACCGAATATATTTTAACATATACTATCCTTTTGTCAACAATATTTTAGTTAGATACAGCATTTTATGAAATTACACTAAAAAGCTACCACTCAAAAAATGAGTGGTAGCAAAATTATACTATATCATATTATTTATAAAAATTACACACTAATTATGCATAAACAATTAAACGTTGAAGCAGAACTACATCCAATACTGTAACCGTACCGTCACTATTTACATCTGCCGTTACCAGCTGTTCATCTGTTAATTCTAAGTCACCTACTATATTCTTCAGAACATATATTACATCATCTACGGCTAACCTACCATCACCATTTACATCGTTAGTAACTGGTAATTTATACTCATAATGAATGGTTGCCTCTTGGAGATAATCATTCCGGTCTTCAATAGCTATATTCTCCCAGTCACTTTGAGTACCTGTGTAATATACATCAGTAAGCTCATGACAATATGAAAATGCACTACGCTCTATAGTTGTAACGCTTTTTGGAATTGTTATACTCTTTAAATAACGACAAGGAGAAAATGTCGAACTCTCAATAGTTTTCAAACTAGAAGGAAGTATTATGCTTTCTAAGTAATTACAGTTATTAAAAGCACTTCTTTCAATTTTGGTAACTCCATTAGGAATAGTATAAGTATTTGCATAACAATTGTTTATAGCAGGATAACAGAGTAATGTTGTCTTATTCTTATTGAACAATATACCGTCAACAGAACAATAATTTTTATTTTCTGTTGAAACATCAAATCCCCTTAACTGGTCACAATTTTCAAATGCTGAAGAGCAAATATAATTAACATTCTCTTTAATAGTTACATTTGTTAATCCACTGTGAGAAAACGCATTATCTGAAATATAATTAAGACTATCAGGGAATTCTATCTCTTTTAGAGCTGAACAATAGCTAAAAGCATAGTCGTAAATTCCAACAATTCCCTCTGGAATAGTAACATCGGTTAAACTGGTACAGTTAAAAAACGCAAACATAGGAATACATCCCGAACCTGTAGAACTACACATACCACTAGGAAGCTTTATGCTGGTTAGACTACTACAACCGTCGAACGCCGAATAACCAATATACTCTACACAGTCTGGAATCTCTATATCTACCAAGCTTCCACAGGACAGAAACGCAAGATCATTAATATATTTAAGATTTTGTGGAAGTATTACAGTTTTTAAATCACTGCAACCACTAAACACTGCTCTATCAATACAGCTAACACCTTCTGGAATTTTTATATTAATTATACCAGATCTAGCAAACGCATAAGTCTCAATAGTGGTAACGCTGTCTGGAAGTGTTACTTCTGTTAGATTTTCACACATTTCAAATGCAGATTCACCAATAGTAGTAACGCTATCACCTATATCTACAGTTTTTAAGCTATCGCAACCGTAAAAGGCTTTATCAGCAATTTCTAAAACTTTTTTGCCTTTAACATAATGTGGTGTTTCAAAACATTCTGGATCTCCTACATAGCCTACTAATTTACAACCTAAGTCATTACCATCATAAACATCTTCAAAGAGCAATACATTTTCATTATAATCGTCATAATATACATAGGTGTTTTCTATTGGAAATTCATAGTGTATTGTTGCATTTTTAAGGCTATCATTTCTATCTGAGATTGATATACTTTCCCATTCACTTTTAGTTCCTGAATAAAACACATCACTAAGTTTACCACAATTCCAAAATGCACCATCACTTATAGTAGTAACGCTATCTGGGATTGTTATCGCACCTAGATTATAACAACCCGAAAATGCATTATTTTCAATAGCAGTAACACCATCTGGTAGTATTACATTGCATAATAAATGAACACCGTTAAATGCATTACAACCAATAACGGTAACAGTATCAGGAACAATAAAGTTATTGTCATAGAAGTAACCATAGTAACTTGGAGGATAACAAATTAGTTTAGTTATGTTTTTATTATATAGTATACCACTCCTTGAAGCAAGCTTTGTATTACCACTTGAAACATCTATCCAATCCAAAGAATAATCTCCATAAAACGCAAGAGGAGTAATAAAACCAATATTTTTAGGAATAGTTATGCTACGCAAGTTATCACAAAAACTAAATGCATAATCACCAATAGTACCGTTACTTTCTGCAGGAGCAACTTTAGTTGGAGTGAAACACACATTATTTAGTTTCGTACAATGTTCAAAAGCATAATCACCAATCTCTACAATATCACCTGGAATTGTAATACTTTCAAGAGATATACAACCACCAAACGCAGCAGCCTCAATACGTTCAACACTTTCTGGAATCTCTATATCAGTTAAGCTGTAGCAAAAATAAAATGCACCACCACTAATACAGCTAAGATTTTTAGGAAGTCTTACTCTTTGTAAATTTCTGCATCCGTAAAACACATAATTACTCATAGAAATAACACTATCAGGAAGTGTTATTTCAGTTATGCCTGTATAAGCAAATGCATAATCTCCAATAGTAGTAACACTACTATTAATCTGTACATGGATTAAACTACTACAACCATAAAAAGCACGAGTGCCAATTTCTAATACGGGTAGATTATTAACCATATCTGGTATTTCAACACCTATTGGAGAGCCTTCACAACCTACAATTTTATAGCCCGATTCACTACCATTGTTAAACTTTGATAAACGCAATCTATTTCCGCTACTGTCGGTATATATTTCTATGTCTGTTGCTGATACATTTAACGGAATTATAGCCATCATACCAAAAATCATCGTAATTGTTAACAAAACAGAAATTATCCTTTTCATACCTACACCTCATTATATTTATTTTAAGATAATTTTAACAAAAAAATCACAAGTTCATTGGTATCACCATCCAAAATTTTTAATTATTAGTTGTATTGTAACACCTTTAATTCACTTTGTCAATTTAATTTGTTAATTTAACATAATACTAAAACTAACACTAATATCTGAATAAACAATTACATAACTTTTTCACAAACGAAAAACACAGGGAGCAAACACTGTTTACTCCCTGTGATATACAAAATTTTAAACTTACATATTCTTTAGCAGGTTTGCCATTTCTATTGCACTTACTGCACAATCATAGCCCTTGTTGCCTGCCTTTGTGCCTGCACGCTCGATTGCTTGCTGGATTGTATCTGTTGTTACTACGCCGAACATTACTGGGATTCCTGTTTCAAGTGAAACCTGTGCAATGCCCTTAGAAACCTCAGCACAAACATAATCATAATGAGTAGTAGCACCCCTGATAACTGCTCCTAGGCAGATGATAGCGTCGTACTTATTGCTTTGTGCCATTTTCTTTGTGATTACTGGGATTTCAAATGCACCTGGTACCCAAGCTACATCAATATCCTCGTCCTTTACACCATGACGAACCAAACCGTCAACACAGCCACCTAGTAGCTTTGAGCCGATAAACTCGTTAAATCTGCCTACTACTATACCAATTTTTAGTCCCTCTGCTATTAGCTTACCTTCTAGAATATTCATTGTAAAAATCCTTCTTTCTTTTATGTTTTTTATTTTATTCAAAGTCAAGAATATGTCCCATTTTTTCTTGCTTAGTTCTTAGATAAAACTCGTCGTATCTGTTTGCTTCTATCTGGATAGGTACACGCTCTACTATTTCAAGACCGTAATCCTCGAGGCCATCTATTTTTAGTGGGTTGTTTGTCATCAGTTTTAATCCCTTAACACCGATATTTCTTAAAATTTGTGATCCAACAGAGTAATCACGCATATCAGCTGGGAAGCCAAGTGCCACATTTGCCTCTATTGTATCCATACCCTTATCCTGTAAAGCATAGGCTTTGATTTTATTAATCAAGCCAATTCCTCTACCCTCTTGACGAAGATAAACAAGCACACCTCTGCCCTCTTTTGCAATTGCTTTCATAGCTGCATCATACTGCTGGCCACAATCACATCTTGCTGAGCCTAGTGCGTCACCTGTTAAGCACTCTGAATGAACTCTGCAAAGTACAGGCTCGCCATTTGTAACATCACCCTTGATAAGTGCTATATGGTGCTCACCATTGATTTTATTTACATAACCACGAATTTCAAACTCACCATAGCGTGTTGGCATTTTTGCCTTTGCTACACATTCAACAAACTCCTCGTGTACTCTACGGTATTTAATAAGGTCTGATATTGTACCGATTTTAAGATTATGAGTTTTTGCAAACTCCATTAAATCATCAAGCCTTGCCATTGTGCCGTCTTCCTTCATAATTTCACAGCACAAGCCAACTGGCTTACAGCCTGCAAGGCGTACTAAATCTACAGTTGCCTCTGTGTGACCGTCACGCTCTAGCACGCCACCGTCCTTTGCAAGAAGTGGGAACATATGACCTGGTCGGCGAAAATGCTCTGGTCTTGCTGTATCCTCTACAAGCTTCATTGCAGTAAGTGAACGCTCATATGCTGAAATACCTGTTGTTGTGTCGATATGGTCTATAGACACTGTAAAGGCTGTGCAGTGGTTGTCGGTATTATGTGAAACCATTTGTGGAAAGCCTAGCTTTTCTACATACTCCTTTGTCATTGGTGTACATATTAAACCACGGGCAAAGCTTGCCATAAAGTTTACATTCTCTAGTGTTGCGTGCTCTGCTGCACAGATAACATCGCCCTCGTTTTCTCTGTCCTCTGAGTCAAGTAAAACTACATTTTTACCGTTTCTTATATCCTCAAGAAGCTCTTTTATAGTGTTAAATTTATATTCAGCCATTTAAAATCTCCTTTCATTTACATAAAACCATATTCTAATAGCATTTCTTCTGTTATATCGTCTTGTGGCTTTTTATCAGTCTTAAAGCCCATAAGTCTTTCAACATATTTTGCGATAACATCACATTCAAGATTTACAGTATTATCTACACCCTTTGTAAGCAAGGTTGTTTGCTGTGAGGTGTGTGGAATAATTGAAACCTTAAAGCATATATCATCTACATAAGCAACTGTAAGGCTTATGCCGTCTATTGCTATTGAGCCTTTTTCTACCACATACTTCAGAATTTCTGTGGTTGTCTGTACAGTTACCCATGTTGCGTTGTCTTCTTTTTCGTAAGAGGCTATAGTGCCAATACCGTCTATATGACCACTTACTATATGACCACCCATTCTTGTAAGAGGTGTGAGTGCTCTTTCGAGGTTTACTGGTGAATCTACCTTTTGCTGTGAAAGATTTGTTCTTCGCATTGTTTCAGCCATTACATCAGCACAAAAATAATCATCACCAAGTGCTGTAACGGTTAAGCAAATACCATTTACTGCAATACTGTCACCAAGCTGTGTATTTTCTAAAACCTTTTTGGCTGAAATTGTAAGGGTTGATGACTTATCACCATTTTTTACAGCCTTGATTTTTCCTATTTCTTCTACTATACCTGTAAACATCAGTCATCACCTCAAATTTCCTTATCAACATACGCAGTAATACATATATCGTTGTCTACCATATTAGTTGTAATATGTTTAAGCTTAACGCTATCTGCTATTTTATCAAAGCCATTGCCCTCTACCGAGGTTTTTGCGTTTGCTCCACCAAAAATTTTAGGTGCAATATAATAAATAACCTTATCCACAATACCCTGATTAAAGGCACTGTAGGCTAGTGTGCCTCCACCCTCAAGTAAAATACTGTCTATGCCCATTTCTCCAAGAATTTCCATAAGGTGGTTAAGGTCTACCCTTGAATTTTTTTCTTTAACAGTTATAACCTGTGCACCCATTTGCTTTAGCATATTAGCCTTTGTACAGGTACTATCCTGTAATGTAGCTATTATTGTTTGGTACTTATCAGCAGTTTGAATTATATTTGACTCAACTGGGATTTTTAAAGAAGAGTCAACTACTATTCTTACAGGAGATGTACAGCCGTCTACCCTGCAGTTTAGCATTGGGTCATCTGCTACAACAGTATTTATTCCTACCATTATGCCACTAAGATAATGTCTTAGCATATGAACCTCTGCTCTTGATTTTTCGTTTGAAATCCACTGGCTTTCACCCGTTGCAGTTGCAATTTTACCGTCAAGCGTTGTAGCTGATTTATATACAACAAAAGGCTTTTTGTCAACAATGTATTTCATAAAAATTTCGTTTAGCTGTATGCTTTTTTCAGCAAGCAAGCCATAGCTTACATCTATGCCAGCATTCTGCATTTTTTTTATACCTCTGCCACTTACAAGTGGATTTGGGTCTGTTGCACCAACTACTACCTTTGAGATTTTCTCTTTTATAATTCTGTCTGCACAGGGTGGTGTTTTTCCTGTATGACTGCAAGGCTCAAGTGTTACATACATTGTAGCACCCTCGACTGGTTCTGTTGCATTATTAAATGCGTCAACCTCTGCGTGTGCCTCGCCACATTTGTGATGATATCCCTCACCTATAACTCTGTCATCCTTTACTATTACAGCACCAACCATAGGGTTAGGAGAGGTGAAGCCTCTTGCCTTTGCTGCAAGCTCTAAAGCCCTCTGCATATAAAAATAATCCTTTTGTGTGAAATCCTGCATAATAATCACCTGCCAAAAATAAAAAGCCACAACACCACAGGGCATTGTGACTAGGTAAACATTTACAAAACAGCTGTAAAATAACATACAAAAACAAACTGAATTTAGAATGTACAAACTAAAATCAGCTAAAATATTACTACAGCTATATTATGCTTCTGTCATCCGGACTATACCGTCGGCTTTGGAATTACACCAAATCAGCTTTCGCTCGTGGGCTATACCACCGGTGAGGACTTGCACCTCGCCCTGAAACATCAATATATATTTTATAAAATTATTATAGCATTAACACAGTAAAAGTCAATAGTAAACACCCTAGAAAAGATTTGTAATAACGCAAGCCTTGTAACCATATTTGGTAATAGTATAATTTTTAACGATTCAAAATACATACTACATTTTTACACAGGAGGAAATAATGAAGCCACTAACTATAAACACAGCTATTAATACATCACTTAAAGATAATACCACCAGTTATTATAATGCAAATGATTGCTTTATAGCTATATGCCTTTTACTTATAGTCTTTTTGATTTCTATAAATGTTATTTTGCCTTGGTTAATACGATTTATTGTACCTAAAAGATTATTCAATGAAAATATGTGGTTGTTTAAAGAAAGAAAATTTGAGGGTCGTTTTTACAGAAAAATCAAGATAAACAAATGGAAAAATAAGCTACCCGATGCTGAAAAGCTTATACACTTTCAACGCAGTTGCCTGCCCTATAATATAGACAAGTCATATATAAACAGATTTATAACAGAGTGCTGTATTGCAGAGCTTGGACATTTAAGTGTGGGAATAGCTGGCTTTTCGTCTGTGTTTTTAGCATTAGCCTTTCCTTATGAAATACGATTTATTGCTATACTAATATTTTTGTTTTTTTCTATTTTAGATTTATTTACACAAGCATTATTTATAATAATACAACGCTATAATCGACCAAGACTTATTAAACTGAGAAAGCTTTATAACAGCAAATAAAAAAACTACAAGTCTACCAATAAGTAGTCTTGTAGTTCTCGTTTTCATTTTTAATAATCGCATGCACTGCTTATACCGGCAAGATAGCCTGTGCTGAAGGCTATTTGTAGGTTAAAACCACCTGTATATGCGTCTACATCTATAACCTCGCCTGCAAAGTACAAGCCTTTGCAAAGCTTTGATTCCATTGTTTTTGGGTTAATCTCTTTTGTGCTTACTCCACCAGAGGTTATTATAGCCTCTTCAATAGGTCTGAAGCCACTTATTTCAACAGTGAAATTCTTTATAACCTCAACCAATTTATGTCGCTGTTCTTTTGTAATTGAATTACACTTTGTGTCAAAAGGTATTCCAGATTTTTCTATTACAGCATTAATTATTTTTGCAGGCAACAATTTACCAAGTGAATTTTGAATATCTCTGTTTATAAACAGCTCAAAATCTCTTAGTACTCTTGCGTCAAGCTGTTTTTCGGTAAGTGCTGGCTTTAAATCTATTGAGATATAATAATCATCTACCTTTTTATTAGAAAGGTGTGCCGATGAGCTTAACACAACAGGGCCACTTAACCCAAAATGTGTAAACAGCATTTCACCAAAATCATTGTATAGCACAGATTTGTCAGCTTTAGAAATTACAGCAAGAGATACATTTTTTAAGGCTAAGCCCTGTAGACTTTTACATAACCCATTTGGCGAAACAATAGGGACTAATGATGGCTTTGGTGTTACTATTGTATGTCCTGCTTGTCTTGCAAAATTATAGCCTGCACCAGTAGAGCCAGTAAGTGGATATGACTTGCCACCTGTTGCTATAACAACCTTATCGCAGTAATACTCCTTACCACTTATTGTGCGTACACCCTTAACAGTATTATCCTCTATAAGCAAGGATTTTACATCATCGTTAATTATATTACAGCTGTACTCCTTTACAAAATTATGCAAACTATCTACAACATCGTGTGCCTTGTCTGACACAGGAAAAACTCTGTTACCTCTCTCTGTTTTTAGTGGCAAGCCTCTGCTTTCAAAAAAGCTTATTACGTCATCTGTTCCAAAAGAATTTATTGCACTATAAAGAAATTTTCCATTAGTTGGCACATTAGCTATAAAGGTATTATCATCGCAATTATTTGTTACGTTACATCTACCCTTACCTGTTATCATAATTTTTCTGCCAACTCTTTGGTTTTTCTCTATAATGGTTACATCTGCACCATACATAGCACAATGCCCAGCACAAAACATACCTGCTGCACCTGCACCTATAACTATTATTTTAGTAGGGGTCATATATTTATCCCTCGTTTTCTGATGAAAAATTCTCTATAAAAGGTTTATCGGTATAAACTCCATAATTATACCATATTTTTTCAAGCTCTTTAAAGGTTTCTACCACATCTTCTTTTCTTTCGATAACAGTAGCAACAATTAATGCGTTTATCAAGCTTAATGGTGCTACCAATGAATCTACTATTGTAGCCATATCACTTCTTGCTAGCAACACGTATTTTGAAACCTGAGCAATTGGCGAATTCATACTGTCTGTAATCGCAATAACATTTGCCTTTCTATCCATAGCAAATTTCATAGCAGTTGACACGTGGTGAGAATATCTTGGGAAGCTTATTGCAATCATAACATCCTCTTTGTTTATTCTGTTCATTTCTTCATAAAGTCTTGCTCTGTCAGCAGTTGAAATTACCTTTACATTGCCGAATATAAGACCAAGATAATAACCTAAAAAGTTAGCCAAGGCTGATGAGCTACGCAAACCATAGATATATATGGTTTTTGCGTTACAAATAGCTTTTACAGAATTTTTAAAATCCTCACGGGAGGTTTCTTCTATTGTTTGCTTTATATTATCAATATCGCTGTTAAGCACATGCTCGATAACACTACCATTACCAATTCTGCTTTGGCTAACCTCTATACGCTGAAATGATGTAAGCTTATCTCTTATCATCTCTTGCATAGCCTGCTGCATTTTTGGATAACCACTATAGCCTAATTCTGTAGCAAACCTGACAACAGTAGACTCGCTTACACCAACAGTTTCACCAAGCTTGGCAGCTGTCATAAAAGCTGCTTGACCATATTCAGTTTGAATATATTTAGCAATCAACCTCTGTCCCTTTGAAAACCTTGGCATTAATGCTTCTATTCGTGTCATCAATGAATCAACCATATATACTCCTCCTTAAACTTATTCTACTTTACATATAGATTAGTTTAATACTATCCGAGAAAAAAATCAAGAATGATTTTTCATTTTTTGCAAGATTACCTATATGAAATTTCATATTTTAAATATTTAGAATAGCAATAGCTTTTCTTTTATTAAAACGCACAATAACCTGATAAATATTTTGTAAATTTTAGAAAAGATTTAGTTTATAGATAGACAAAAAAAGACAAAGAGTGTATAATAATTAGGTTAATAACAGAAAGGACTGATACTAATGAAAATAATCAAAAAATCAGCTGCAGTTGCTTTATGTGCTTTAATGGCAGGCTCTGCACTAACTGGCTGTACTCAAGCTACAGTTTTTGGTCAATACCCAAATGATTATTCTTGGTCATATAAAGACGAAACTTCAACATTACCAATCGGTGCATATATTCTATACGAATATATGGCATTTAGCGAGGCCTCTACAAAGCTTAACAACGCAACTGGCGATTTTTTAGGTCAAACACTTAAAAACGACGACGGAAAAGACATGATTGCTATAGATTACATTGCTACAACAACAGATGAAAGCTGTAAGCACTATCTATATGTAAACAAGCTGTTCAAAGACATGGGCTTAAAGCTAACTCCACAGGAAATTGCTGAATATAAAGCTAATACTGATTCAACATGGACATCAATTTCAACATCTTTAGAGAGCTTTGGCGTTAGCAAGGATTCTTTTGTAAAGGCTTATGGAGAAACTAACGCTAAAATTCAGGTTATTTTTAAAGCCTTATATACAGAGGGTGGCGAAAAAGAGGTTACACTTGACGAGCTTAAAAAGCATTATACAGAAAATTATGTAAATTACAGCTATTTCTCTGTTCCTCTTTATACCGAAACTCCAGATGAAGAGGGCAATGTAGCAACAGCTAAGCTCTCTGCAGATGATATAAAAGCTGTTAAGGCTGATCTTCAAAAATATGCTGACGATATTAAGGCTGGCAAAACCTATGATGACGCAGTAAATGCATATATGGCTGACTACAGCATTGAAGCTGACCCAACTATGACAGCTACAAATATATTAAAAAATTCAGCATTACCAGAAGATGTAATAACAGCTCTTGAGAGTATGAAGGACAAAGAAGCTAAATATATTGTAGTTGGCGAAGATGGTGAGGCACCTATATGCTACTTTGTTTACAGAGGTGACATTCAGAACGAAGCTAAAAACCTTGAAACAAACGAAGATATAAAGCTTGCTGTTATCTCTGAAATGAAAAACGAAGAATTTAAGAAGGATATGCTAGAGGGTGCTAGAGCACACAAATGTCAAATAAATAGTGAAGCTCTTGATAAATATACTCCTTATATGTTTGTTACTGAGCCTGTTACAGAACCAGCTACAGAAGCAAACACATAAGTATTTACTGGTACAATAGAATAAGTAAATTTAACCGAACAGAGTAAAATCTGTTCGGTTTTTTAATCTCTACAAACTACAATTTAATACTAAGCTCTAATAAAAAGTGGACAAGAATTGCGAGCAGATTTGGTACCAAACGAATACTGACCCACAGCAAGGCTGTCGCCTTGCAAGGACGCAGTATGAAGTGTGGTGCAAAATATGCCGTGAAGAAATCTACTTTTTAATAGAGATTAGTATAACTCAAGCTCATATATTTCAATCGTCAAAAATCCCCCTTACAGATTTCTCTGCAAGGGGGATTTTTATTAGGTTAAAAATTATAATCTGTTAATAATAAACTTAGACAAATTACTTATTAAGGCATTTCTGGTGTAACTGTACCAGGTGTTATAGCG
>JAXJJE010000279.1:0-4785 GCA_036298405.1 Acutalibacteraceae bacterium | reverse complement strand
TTCTCAAACAGATACACAGATATCAATAAATATCAACGACACGACTGTTGTATTTAAAGAAGGAAGATCCAAAACAAGCTTTCCTTTGGTGTCGGAAGAATACAATAAAAAAGCTTTACCAACACAGGCAATAAGTAATGAACTGCATATATCTGCTAAATACTTGCTATATGCCTTAAAACGCACTATATTTGCATTGCCTAAGAAGAACACTTCAGAGCCTTTGAATAATTTTATGTTTAGTGCTAATGGAAACAAAGTAAGAATTGCAACAAGTGATTCCTTTAAATATGCTAGTCAGTTAATTGATTGTAGCACTACTTGTAAAGAAGATTTTTCAATTCATTCTTTTGTAATGATAAAATTAATGCCTTTAATCCAGAACGCAATAGAGGAAAATGAAGATGAAGAGATCGTTTTTTCATTTTATTCTGGTATAGATAAAATGAAAATTAGCTCCTCATTATTTACTGCAATATGTAACTATACTAATTCTGTAAAGCTAAATGGCGAAACACTGCTTTCTACAAAAATGGATTACCACCAGATTAACCATAGAGAATTCTTAGAAACGATGAAAAGAATAATACCTTTTGTTTCTACCTCAAATACCAAACTGAATCTTGATTTCAGTGAAACAGATATCGTAAAAATCAGCTATAAGTCTGCTTCAGTAGAGATTGATGAGCTAGTATCAATGACATCAGATAAATCAGCGTACAGAGAGGTAATTTCGCTTAATGCCAGCTTTCTTAATGAATTTGCAGAGCTTGAGAGCGAACATATAAAGCTAGGAATAAAAAACAACAGAAGCCCTGTGTATATTTATGCTGACAATGGTTTTGAAGGTTTGTTATGCCCAACTATTACAAGATAAGGGGAAGTTATATGACAAAACAACCTGTATATCATCAGGGAGAAATCGTATATATCCCACCCAAAGAAGGTGTAAGCAAAAATCTTGTGAACAGAGATAGACCGGCAATAGTTATTTCGAGAAATAGTATCGCTGAAAAAGCTAATTTCATTAGTGTAGTTTACCTTACTTCGCAGGAGAAAAATGATATGGGTTCTCATGTAGAGTTATTTGTAAACGGACAAAGAAGCATTGCTCTATGCGAACAAATTACCTCTATCCCAAAAGATGAAGTTGGAAAATCTCTAGGAAAACTGAGAAAAGGTGATATGTTTAAGGTAGCGTTAGGTATCTTATGGGCTAATGTTCCCGAAACAATCTATGATGCTGCAAAAGCGTTTAAACTATTAATGAAAAATATATAAATTCCCATTATATGTTTTGAATAAATATGATATAATAAAGGAGAAAAGATAAATGAATAACGAACAAAGAAAGTACAAAGACACTATATTTAGAAGTGTCTTTAGCAATCCTGCTGATGCTATTGACCTTTATAATCAAATTTCGGATACTAAAATCAATAGTGATGCTCCAGTAGAAATCGTGACACTTACCGATGAATTGTATGTAAAGCAACTGAACGACCTTGGCTTACTTATAGATAATAAGCTTATTGTTCTTGTTGAACAGCAAAGTACATACAGTAAAAATCTTCCTCTTCGATTGTTAATGTATATAGCAAGAGAGTATGAGAAGGTGTTAGATAAAAAAGCTTTGTATCGAAGTAAAAGAGTTGAAATTCCTAACCCAGAGTTTTTTGTTCTGTACAACGGAAGCAAACCACTTAACGCTTGGAAGCAAACACTAAGACTTAGTGATTTGTATGTAACAAAACAACACACTCCTTCGCTTGAGCTTACTGTAACGCTGATTGATATTAACTCGTCACAGTTCAAAATAGCTAAAAACTCTACTTTACAACAGTATATAACTGCTATAAAAGAGTTAAAAAACTGTCACGAAACAGACGGTGATATGGTTAAGTGTATTGATAATTTAATTAAACAAAACATTTTAAAAGAATTTTTAGAAAAAAATTCAAGTGAGGTGCTAAATATGATCACTTATGAAATTACTCAAGAAGAATATGACGAAATTCTTAGAGAAGAAGGCAGAGAAGAAGGCATTGAACAAGGCAGAGAACAAGGCAAAGAAGAGCTGATTAAAGATACTATTATTGATAATTTTAACAAAGGAACATCAATAGAGTTGATTGCTGATTTTCTGAATATTTCACAGGGACAAGTAAAACAAATTCTTCAAAAAGAAGGTAAAATCTAAAAATTAACCGAGAACCACCCATTGAATTATTTCAGTGGGTGGTTTTTCATTTGTTGATTTAAAATCTAAAAAGATAAATGCATATTAATTATGTAGAGGAAAACCATCCCAAAGTGTCAACTCTAAAGCTCCAAAGTGTCAATCTGGCACTTTGGAACTGCACTTTAGAAGAAATCGCACTATTAGACTTAATTTTTAAAAAACTGTTTTGCTTAGAAATACAAGAGATTTTAAGATTAAAAGAGAGTACTGTAACATTACAAATTAACAAACTGATTTTTTTACAAAAACCATTGATTTTTATGCGGAGATTTGATATAATGCAGAACAATAGCAATGACGAGAAAGAGTAAGCAACTGAAACTTTTCAGAGAATCCCATCATCTTTGGATGTGCTGTGAATGGGTAAAGCAGATTTTGCTGAACATGGTCTCCGAGCTGTGTACCGAGCCGTTAGGTTAGGCTACGCCGGGTTCGCCCGTAACAGCGATAGAGTTTCGATAGATCATTTCCTGTCCGAACTTGATAAGCCTTGTTATCGTGAGAAACAAGTGAATTAGGGTGGTAACACGTGAGTTTTTTCGCTCTCGTCCCTTGTACTATGTATGGGGGTGAGAGCGTTTTTATTTTGCAGATTTAACTACAAAGAAACTAAGTGTTACAACTATTAAGAAATGAGGTACAAACAATGGAAAACATTATTATAGGCGGAGCATGGCCATATGCAAATGGTTCGCTCCACATCGGGCACATAGCCGCCCTTATTCCAGGCGATGTTCTGGCCCGTTATTTCAGAGCAAAAGGAAATCGTGTGTTTTATGTGTCTGGTAGTGATTGTCATGGCACACCGATTACCATCAGAGCTAAGCAAGAAGATTCAACTCCAGATGTGATCAGTGAGTATTATCACAAAGAATTCTGCGAGGTGTTCGAGAAACTTGGCTTTTCATACGATCTGTATACAAAGACTTCAGATTCAAAACATAAAGAGTATGTTTCAGCGTTTCATAAGCAGCTATATAACAGTGATTATATAGAAGAAAAAACAGTTAAACAGGCTTTCTGTCCTACTTGCCAAAAGGTACTAACGGATAGATTGGTAGTTGGTATTTGTCCTGCGTGTGGTTCTGCGACTCGTGGGGATCAATGTGATGCCTGCGGAGAAGTATTAGACGCTGATACCGTTATTGATGCGAAATGTGCTGATTGTGGTACACCACTGTCTTTCGGCGAAACAACGCAATTGTTTTTACAAATATCAAAGCTGAAAAATGAACTCTGTGATTTTCTCGATGAGCATCCGTATTGGCGAAAGAACGCTATTGCATTTACAAAGAGATATATTGATGAAGGACTCCGAGACCGTGCAATCACACGAGACCTTGATTGGGGCATTGATGTTCCCAAACCTGGATATCAAGATAAGAAAATCTATATATGGGCAGAGAATGTCCTTGGTTATTTGTCAGCTACGTCTGTTCTGTGTGAAGAAAGAGGAATTGATTTCAAAGATGTATACGGAACAGAAAGCCGTCACTATTATGTACACGGCAAGGACAATATTCCTTTCCACACGATTATTTTACCTTCGCTTTTGTTAGCTCACGGAGACGGATTGCGTTTGCCAGATGACATTATCTCAAGTGAATATATTACTCTTGAGGGAAGAAAAATATCTACCAGCCAAAACTGGGCTGTTTGGGCAAAGGATCTTGCAGAGGAATATAATCCGGATTCTATAAGATATTTCTTTATAGCTAACGGCCCCGAAAAACGAGACACCGATTTCTCTTGGAGAGAATTCAAAAAGCAAAACAACTCAGAGTTGGTAGGTGCTTGGGGCAACTTTGTCAATCGCACACTCGCTTTTGCTGTAAAATATCTCAATAGTGAGATATCAACTGTTACAGTGGATGCTGATATAATTAAGCGTGTAATATTGCTTTATGATTCTGTTGGATCCAAAATAGAGAAAGGTGCTTTCAGAGAAGCACTCGAAGATATATTTGAAAGCGTTCGTTTTGGTAACACATATTATGATGGAAAGCAACCATGGAAGACGAGGGTTGATAACATTGATGAATGCAAAGAAACCATTGCTGTATGCACTTATTTAATTGCAAACATCGCTAACCTATTACACCCGTTCCTACCTTTTTCATCTCAAAAAGTAGCTGACTGGCTTGGTACTTCTTTCCAGTGGAAAGAACAAGCAGTATCAGTTACGAAGCTCCCTTCAGATATTTCTATACTCTTCTCTAAAATTGAATAAGTTTTTTCATCAACCTCTATGCAAGCTACATAGAGGTTGATTTTATTTTCTGTTCAAGTTAGGTAGAAATATTTTTCTGGTAATTTGTTTTATTTGATTAGTCGATGTATTTGAAAGGTAAGCGTCAACTCAAGCACGCCTACCCATCCTTCTTTTAATGGGATATAATTCTCATTGAAAGGAGGATTTTTAAATATGGCGACAAGGAGAACTAAAGAGGAAAAATTAAAATTAATAGCTGATTATGAGGCAAGTAGTTTATCTATGACAGAATGGTGTACTGCTAACAGTATATCAAAATCAACATTCGCAG
>JAXJJE010000278.1:0-6671 GCA_036298405.1 Acutalibacteraceae bacterium | reverse complement strand
ATATCAATAGCTGTGCAAAATATGCCGTAATTTTTCTGAATTTTAAATAGTATTATTTTTGTTTAAAATTTTCAACGTCAACACCGAAAATCCGGTAGCAACGGTCAAAATTTTAAGGGAAATCCCCTACCGACATAAAGTCGGCAGGGGGTAAAATTTACATAATTGACTTATATATATAACATTACAATTCATCTGAATTGTTTTACATCAATTACTTATTCTCTTATGAAAATGTAGCCATTCTTTTCTTTGAAATAAATAGAACTACTGCACCAAGCATAAGTGCACTACCAACAACGTAGAAAATTGTTGTACCAATGCTACCTGTGTCTGGGAATAGACCACCAGATTTGTTTTCTACGCCGATTGTTTTTGGCTCTGACTCATTAATCTTATATTCAAATTTAAGATTCTCTGTATTGTATTTGCTTGTAATTACAACATCAACATCCTTAGTTAGCTTATTATAGCCCTTAGGAGCTGTAACCTCGTGAAGCTTGTATGTACCTTCATCAAGACCAACCATCTCAAACTTACCATTTGCATCGGTTGTGATTTGTGTAACTGAACCTTCAGTAGCAACCTTGTAAGTAGGAACTGCTGCACCTGCTACCTCTGTGAACCTGATAGGAGCTCCATTTTTATCAAGGAACTCGAAAACAGCACCTGCAAGGCTTATTTCGTTTTCGCCATCCTTAGCATACTTGAAAACGTCAACCTTCCATGTGTATGTTGTAGTTGTGTGATCGTTTGTTTTCCACTCGTTGTCTTCACCGTATGAAAGGTAAACTGTGTTGTCGTTACCATCCTCTACAATTTTTGCGTTTTCGTTAAGGATAGCTGAGTAGTAAACAGTGAACTGTGTACCCTTATCAAGACTTGCGATGAAATCATTTTTAAATGTAATATCAAATGTGTGACCATCTGCAGGAGAAACCTCTACTGTATAGTTTGAAGCATCAACTACTGAATCATCTGCATCAAGCTTAACTGTAATAGTGTTGTTAGTGTCTTTATCATATTCGAATGTAAGACCCTCTTCCATTGTATCGTGCATTACATAGTTTGTTGCACCAAGACCAACAGTAATTGTTGATTTAAAGTTAACTACCTGATCAATATCAGCGTCGTTTACTTTATCCCAGCTGTTATCTCTATCTTCCTGAACCCATTTATCAATGTCAGGCTTTTCGTTCTTTTCAGCTGCTACAAAATCTGTATTTGTTTTTGTAAGAGCACAAAGTGTACCTAAAGAAGTATCAATTGCATAGTAACCAAGTGCAAGACCCTCGAACTTAACTGTTGCTATAGTAGTTCCTTCTTCAGTTGCTTTTGCTTTCTTAGTTGCTGTTGCAGTAAGGTTTTTATTCTTTGCGTAAGCGATAGCTGCTTTTGCAAGAGTCTGGTCAACTGTAGTTACACCATCTTTTAGTACAACTGTTGTACCATCAACTACAACGAAATAGTTTTTAGCAGTTTCTTCATTAAAGAAATCTGCCCAATTATCTGCGATTGTGTAAACACCTTTGTCACCAGCTTCATTCGAAGGAGCAAAATCAAGCATTTTGTAGATGTTGTACTCTGCACCATCTTCTGCGTTTTCAATTGTAATAGAGCCTGTATCTGCTGCAAAGGCTACTGTACTCATTGAGAAAACAAATACGATTGTCAATAAAAGTGTAAATAATTTTTTCATAATCCTCTTCCTTTCTTTTTTTATTTAAGATTATAAATTGAATTTTTATCCGTCACAAGCTTTTTTCCCACTTACTTCAGGAGATCGGTGCATTAACCTCCTTTCTCGCTTACGACGAATTAAACTATACAAAACTGGAAATGCCATAAGAGCAAATCCAATTATTGCCATTTTATAGATACCCCTACCACCTGTTTCGGGCATAATAAAGCTTACTGCATAATTTTCGACAACAACAAGAGTTGTAACAGTCTGCATTGTTCCCGTTGGGTCTGGGCTATAGTAACAGAAATATACTGGCTTTTCAAGTAATTCATAGCCCTCTGGGGCAACATACTCAACAAGAGCATACGGGCCACCCGGTGTAAGGTACTGTGTTTCTATAACAGCCGTACCATCTGCACCCGTTTTATAGGTTCCGATAAATCTTAGCAGTGTACCGTCATCGGTGATTATATTAGGTGTTGCACCTGGAGGACGTACTGCCGAAGCATCTCCCATTGGTCCGTAAAGCAAAAATGTTGCATTCGGTAAAGAAGCATTGGTCAAGCCATCCTGTTTAAGGAGGGTAACCTTGTTGTTAGAGCCTGACGCACCACCACTGTGTTCATCAACCAGAAAATGTGCACTGATAAGGTCAGCAACCTCAACCTTACCACCAACCTCTACAGAGTTTTCCACCTCTACCAAACCATTTTCTGTTATCAGTGTAGTATAGTCAATTATTATATGTAAGCTGTCAGGCACAACAAACGTCATAGTGTTTGTTGCCCGATCATAGGTTAACGTGTATGTATATTTACTGTCTTTAGAATTAAAATCAATCCATTTGCCACTGGCATTCTCATACTTTAATTTAATGGAATCCCAGTAAACAGAAAGATTTCGTGTCATTGCATCACGAACAATCAAAGTATCAACGCCCTCAAGGATATCAAGAGCTTTTCTGTTGATATGAACCTGAAAATCAAGCTTTGCACCATCCTGCTTAACATGTTTATGTAACAAGCCTGTATAGAATTCTGAGGTTTCTGTAGCTGGTCCAGATGAACCATCATCACCCCAGGTAAGCTCTGCAGTATTACCAAGATAAAACTTAGAATAATCTGTAGTGTAAAGATGTTCATCCTTAACCTTAAGCTGATAAGTGAACACCAGCTTACCACCTGCATTAAGCTTTTTATAATAATCTTTAAATGTAGCTGCAGTTGAAATCCTGTTCCACCTATTATTATCAGCTACTTCATTATAGTCAACAAAAACAAAATCCTCTGCAGGTGCTTGAATAGTATTACCTGTTACTGTGCCTGTGTATCGGTATGTACAAAGCCACAGGTCTTTCTGCCATGGCGAATAGCCTGTTACAACAAGCGAATTAGGTACATACTCAAGCTTATCATCAAAGGTATCGTTAAACAACACATTATCTACATAATAGTTCAAATAGCCTTCATTGTCAGCTGTACCAGGAACCGAGTTATTGAATTCTACTGTGTAATCTATAATACCATTCTCGTTAACAACTGATTTTTTCGTTATTTTTGTTGAATAATCATATACAGCTGTACCTTTACCAGAAGTATTCTTTGTGTAATTAAGGAATGCAGTATTTGTAAGGTCGTATCCCTGAAGAAGCATATCCTCAACAGTAACATCGTCTTTCAGATCTCCAAACCAACCTTTTTATTTGAAAGGAGTTCGTCATAAACCTGTGATTTATACTTAATAAGAAAACCATTACCTGCTGAAAAATCAGGAAAGCCTGAAAGTCTGAAGCCTTCATTTGCACCCCCACTATGTTGAGGGTGATCTGAAATTATCGGCTGAGGAGTTATAACATTTCCGTCAAGGTCAGTTACCACAATAGTATCTCTAAGTGTATTGTGGTTCTCCCATATCTGGTCATCAACAACCAGATTTTTCACTACACCGTGAATCGCCTTAACCATTATGGTATATTCCATAGTGTTATCCACTGGATTATATTTACCGTGTGTTTTTGTAGCCTCCATTGCTGCATTACCATCAACAACAAAGTGTAGATTCAGCTTATCGTTAAACTGAATTTCTGTTGGAACACCTAACTGTGCTGGTGCAACCGTAGCATTGAAATCAAGGGTAAAATCAGTATTTGAATATTTGTCAACAAAATTTACACCGTTGTCATCCTCATAAAAACGAACCTTAAGCAAGCCCGTTTCATCCAAGAAATATTCACCTACATCTGCCATTGTTCCGTTTTCTGTTTTAGCAGAAATTGGTTGCCAGTAATCAAAAGGATCGCAATTAATATTTGATGGCAAACGATATGTAAGGTATCCGTCTTCATCGTGTTTAAACTGAATCCATTCGCTACCTGTATTAATTTCACTGAACTCAAGAGAAACCACATAGGATTCACCTAAATAAACCAGTGCACCTTCACTCAGCTCTTCACCCGACAATGTTTTAAAAGAAACGTGAACAAGTTCCTGTTCCAGATTTGACGTATATGTAATACCATCATCCATCTCAGCCATCATAATCAATGTTTCGGCATCATACACACTTGTTGCAGGTGTCCCTTTTGTCATTCTGAACATTACAGGTTCCTTTACGTTATTTGGAATATACCTGTTAACTCTGCCTGTAGGTTCAGGTAATTTTACCGAATATATATCTTGATAAGCTTCGTCTGTATCAGGAATATGCTCTGCTGCATAAAGATTGCTTGTTTTACCGTACCCTAAAACATTTTTAAAATTTTTATAAACTACTTCTTTTACAGCACCCTCAACATTGCCTTCAATTACAATAAGAATGCGTTCACCTCTATAAACAGCTATACCAGTACGATCAGCCTTATGGTCAGAATCCATATCAAAAAAGACAACATCTCCTCTTGAACCACTATACTCATCTGCTGAAAAATAAAGATTTTTTTCATTCCACGCACATCGCATACCCTCTGCTGAAGCATTTATGAGTGAGTCAGACTCTTTAATATTAGCGTAATTCAAGCAGAACGAAGCAAACATAGAGTTCCATTCTCCATACGGACTTCCATACCACTCTCCGTAGCGTGTGTAGCTGTGTTTCTCTGCAAGTTCATTATATTCATAGTTTTGCAGGCTTTCTATATATCCTACCTGCGTAGTTGCTATAGAAACCAGATTTTCTGCAACATCGTTGGTAATTTCCACTTTCTCTAAGGTTTTCTTCCAATCGTTTGAGGTTTCAACATCAACACTATTTTCTGGAAAACACTCTGACGTATGACTATGCTCTAGTTTAGCACATATAGTTTCGCCATCACTATAGCAAGTGCTGATATGAGTATGTTCTTCAAGCTCACATAAAGCCTCGCTTGTAACAGTAATACCAATAAGCTTAAGACACCAAAAAACAACAATTGCAACTAAAATTGCAATAAGAGGAAATATGGCAATAATATTTTTATTTCTTATTCTGAACAATTTATGATCCTTTAGATATTCTTTATTGATCCCTACCATATTTTACCTCCTTTTCATAATTATTGTTTTAAGATTATTCTACTTGATTGTTTTGATAATCTACAATACCAATTTCTTCGAAAGGCCATATTCTAAAGAAAATTTTCCCTACAACCTGTTCGGTATCTACAAGTCCTACTGCAGAGCTTCTGCTGTCGATAGAAGTAGAGCGATGGTCACCGAGAATAAAATAATGGTTATCTGACACATGTACAGGAAAATTGATATCACACTCGCCTAATGAACGGTCAAGAAGGTATGGCTCATCAAGAAGAACGTCATTAACATATACATATCCTTCCTCGGTAATATTAATACTATCTCCTGGTATGCCGATTACACGTTTTATAAGATATTTATTCTGATACGAGAAGCAGCACAGCTGTCCTCTTTTCAGTTTTGAAGTTTTTAACAGAACAACTATTTCCTCATCATTTAGTGTTGGTTCCATACTGGTTCCTTGAATCTGCAAAACTGGTAGTATTAGCGTAGCAACAAGCACAGCAATTGCAGCTACAACAACAAGTGAATATATCGTGCTTTTTAAAACCTTTTTATATTTAAGCTTGTACTTTGTTTTATAAATTGCTGCTTCTATTTGTTCTGATGTTGGAAAATCAGTATAGTTTACCTTTCTTTTGAATACCATTTACGGTTATTTCCTCACGAAAGTATATAGGTTTAAAAGATAATCCTGTTTTTTCTATCTTAAATTATAGCACCGTCAGCTGTGTCAACTTGATTTGCCACTTCTGCTTTATCTGCAAAATACTCTGTTTTATCTTCACCCATAGTCTTATTTATCTTGTTAAAATTACTTACCATAACAGAAAGCTGCTGTAAAGCCTCACTAAGCTTTTCTGAGGTTTCGTCTAGATTTTCTGATATTTCATTCAATTTTTGCACATTCTTTTTTATGGTATTTTCCTGTTTTATCTGTTCAAGCTCTGCCCTAAGCCTCTCATTTTCACGGCTTTCAGCCAGAAGAAGTTCAAGAAGCTCAAGCCTGCTAAGCTTTTTCAGCTCTTTATCTGTCACCAAATCATCTTCCTTAATCTTATACTATCATACTGTAAATATAATGGGTTTAATTTTACCATATATACGCTATTTTTTTAATCCCCCTTTTTAACCTATTGTCGCTAAAAAACAGCATTATTTATGACATTAACACCTTGCTCTGTTTTATATGTAGCTATAGTTTCTCTTAAATTCCTTTTTATGCTAACGCTATTTTATACTAAACACCGTTTAAAATCAGGAAAAGAATTTCGAGCAGATGTTATGCTGAACAAATACTTGCAACAGCCATACTGTCATATTGCCTGCACACAGTATGAAGCTTGGTGCAAAATATGCCTTATACTAATACCTAATTAAACACTAGACATCTTGTCGGCATAATTTACTCAGCACTTCGTCCTTCTTCTTGACAAGCGACAGCTTGCCTGCGTCGTCGTCCTCGTTCTGAGCAAATT
>JAXJJE010000277.1:0-1922 GCA_036298405.1 Acutalibacteraceae bacterium | reverse complement strand
CCATTGATACTTATTGGCCAGAGGGTAGAATATACTCTCTGGCTTTTTTTTATGGCTAAAAATCTTATACTTTGCAGGCTTTCTTGCAAACAAACATTGTAAATTAAAAAGTTATCTAGACATTGATAAAGCTGGATTAAGGTTCGAGAATTCGCTTAACTCAGTAAACTGCCATAAACCCAAACCCTTTTCATAACAGAAAGAATTCCAAGCCACCCAGAATTGGATGCGAACGCTTAAGCGAAGCGTTTAGTGAGCACCAATTCTGAGTGGCATAATTCATTATCAACAACAACCACATAAGACAAAATTAAAGAATTATAATCTTTTTAAATGCTCATAGAAAAGAAAAGGATACGATTATTGAGCACGATAGAATAGCGTATACAGAAAACCTCTAAAATCAGATCCGAGCCTACATTTCCTTTATGACGAGCACAGAATATTCTCGTTTTAGTTGATATCTTAATATTCAAAAAGCATCAAAGACAACATACATCTCTAATCAAGAGAAATACGAATGCTGTGCAAAGTTAATTAAATTTATCATATCTCCTTAAAAATTAGTCTAGTGCAATTTAGGTGTGTATTATAAACTATCTTAAATTTCTCATTCTTTTAGATAGTTTATTATTCTGATTAAGCTAACAATTTGATAATCAGTTCTTTCTGCTTGTGTATTTCTCTTGATTAAAGAAATACGAATAAGCAAGCCAAAAAACGGAACAAATTAAACTCAAATAACACACAACTAATTTAAAACCAATCTATTATGAGAAAGTATTTCCTTTCACTAGTTGCTATGGCAGCTATGATTCTTTTCTCTGGATGTAACAAAAACGAAGATTTTTACATCTCAGAAAACGGAGATATGGTGACATTCAACATCGCCACTCCCGAAATGGGCACTCGTGCTATCTCTGACGGAACAACAGCCACAAATCTTACTGTTGCTGTTTACAACAGCGATACTAAAGCGTATCTTCCAGGGCTAACACAAGAACTAACAATCAACAAAACTGCAACCGTTCAACTTCCTTTGGTTGCCGGTATTACTTATGACATCGTATTCTGGGCATACAATCCTAATGCCCCATACGCATTTGATAAAGCAACAGGAAAAGTTAGCATTGATTATAAAACAAAGGAAGTTGCCGCTAACAATGAATACCTTGACGCATTCTACGCTAACAGATTAAGATACGAGGTTAAAGGTCAAAAAACCGAAACAGTAGAACTTACCCGTCCTTTCGCACAGTTGAACGTAGCAACCTTGGACTACGATTTGGCTGCAAAATCTGGTATTGAAGTCACTTCTACAGCTATAACCGTTGACGGTGTTTACACAAGCCTAGACCTTAGAAGCAATGGTGCTATTATTGCTGATAAAAATACAGAGCCTATTACACTTACCATAAATCAAACTCCAAGCGTAGCTGGTCAGACACTACAAGGATACACAGAATACACTTGGCTTTCAATGAACTACCTATTGGTAAATGAAAAAACTACCATTAGCGCAACAATGACCACAAATAACGACAAAGTAACTCGTGAGTGGCATAACATCCCAGTTCAAAGAAACTTCCGTACCAACATCCTTGGTAACATCCTTACCACCACAACTGACTTCAATGTCGTTATCGATGAAAGATTTACCGGAGATGTCAACCCTGCTGAATGGGATGGATCTATTATTGAGCCTAAAGAAATTGATGGAGTATATCACATTGATGGTGCAGCACAACTTGCTTGGCTTGCAGCTGCTGTAAACGGAACCATTCCTACCAAATCAGGATATGAACCTGCTCAAAGCTTCTCAGGAAAAACATTTGAATTAGGAATGGACATTGACCTTAAAGAAAAACCTTGGACTCCTATCGGAAATAATGGTGGTAAAAAATTCGAAGGAAGATTCGATG
>JAXJJE010000276.1:0-6034 GCA_036298405.1 Acutalibacteraceae bacterium | reverse complement strand
ATCTAATGGTGCTGGCTTTGTTGTAATTTATACAGGCGATATTATGACAATGCCTGGCTTGCCAAAGGTTCCTGCAGCAGAAATAATAGATGTAGACGAAAACGGCGTAATTTCAGGCTTGTTCTGATAGGTGAGTAAATTGAGTAAGGTTTACTACAGCCATTCGTATGAAGACACCTTAAAAATAGGCGAAGAAATAGCTAAAGATTTAAAAGGTACAGAGGTAATAGCTCTTTTTGGTGGACTTGGTATGGGTAAAACAGCCTTTACCACAGGTGTAGCCAAGGGCTTGGGCTGTGACGATTGTGTTTCTAGCCCAACCTTTGCACTCGTAAACGAGTACCATGGAAAATGCAGTGTTTATCATTTTGATATGTACCGTATAAGTAGCTGGGACGACCTTTATTCAATAGGCTTTTTTGACTATTTAGATACAGGTGTGCTTGTAATTGAATGGAGCGAAAATATCGAAAACGCACTGCCCGACGAGTATATTAGAATAACTATAGAAAAGGGTAGTAGCGAAAACGAAAGAATATTAACAGTTGAGGAGTGCAGGTAGTTTGAATATTTTGGCAATGGATTCTTCTTCTACAGCAGCGTCGGTTGCGTATCTTAGTGATGATAAAATATTGGCACAAAGCTATATAAATGCAGGGTTAACCCATAGCACAACACTAATGCCAATGGCACAAGCTATGCTTGAAAATGCTAATTTAAGCCTGAGCGAAGTGGATTATTTTGCAGTTTCAATAGGGCCAGGTTCTTTTACGGGCTTGCGTATAGGAATTTCTGCAATAAAGGGACTTTCGCTTGCTGAAAATAAGCCTTGTGTACCTGTTTCAACTCTTGAGGCTATGGCATATAATTATGCATATACAGATATAATAGTATGTGCTGTTATAGATGCAAGATGTAAAAGATTTTTTAACGCTATGCTTAAGTGTGGCGATGATGGTACAGTTGAAAGATTATGCGAGGACAGAGTGCTTTCTTTTGAAGAGCTTGAGACTGAGCTAAACGAAAAATACGCTGACAGTAGAGTTGTACTTGTAGGTGATGGTGCAGAGCCTGCAATAAAGCTGATGACCAATGTTAAGTGCGATTTAAAGGTTGCACCACCTCATTTAAGATATCAGCAGGCTTCTGGTGTTGCTATGGCAGCGATTAAGCTTGCTCAGGGTGGAGAAGTAGTATCTTCACACCAGCTTTTACCATCTTATCTCAGCTTACCACAGGCACAGCGAGAGCTACAGAAAAAGCTTAAAAAAGACGAATAACAAAATTATACATAAAGGGGAAATAAAAAGTGATAGCATTAGCAGCAGATCATGGTGGATTTGAAATTAAAGAGGCAATAAAAAAGCACCTTTTAGATAATGGTGTAGAAGTAAAGGACTTTGGTACAAATAGCACAGAGTCTGTAGATTATCCAATTTTTGCAGAAAAAGCTGCTCGTGCCGTAGCAAACAAGGAATGTACCTTAGGTATAATTTGTTGTGGCACAGGCATAGGTGTGTCTATGGTTGCTAATAAGGTAAAGGGTATAAGAGCAGCAGTTGTTACAAACGACTTCTGTGCAGAAATGACACGTCGTCATAACGATGCAAATGTGCTGTGCTTAGGTGGCAGAGTAGTTAACGAGGATACAGCAGTGCATTTAGCAGATATTTTCCTTAACACACCTTTTGAGGGTGGCAGACATATAAACAGAGTTTGTATGATTAAGGATATTGAGGACGCTGAATAATTATAAGTATAACTATATGTAAAATTTTAAGGAGGTAACAGTATGAATAATCAGGTAACAGTGCTAGATCATCCTTTGATTCAGCACAAGCTTACATTTTTGAGAGATAAAAACACAGGCAGTAAGATGTTCAGAGAGCTGGTTTCAGAAATTGCTATGCTTATGTGCTACGAGGCAACAAGAGATTTACCACTTGAAAGTATCGAAATAGAAACACCAGTATCAACAGCAAAAACAATGGTACTTGCTGGCAGAAAGCTTGCATTTGTACCAATTCTGCGTGCAGGCAGTGGTATGCTTGACGCAATGCTACAGATGATACCAGCAGCAAAGGTTGGTCATATAGGCTTATATCGTAACGAAGCTACATTTGAGCCTGTAGAGTATTATAAGAAGCTACCTACAGATATCAACGAAAGAGATGTATTCGTACTTGACCCAATGCTTGCTACAGGTGGCTCAGCAGTAGATGCGATTTCTGTTATTAAAAAGAGTAACCCAAAGAGCATTAAATTTTTATGTATAGTTGCAGCACCACAGGGTATAAAAGCACTTACCGAGGCTCATCCGGATGTACAGGTGTTCTGTGCGTCTAAGGATGAAGGCTTGAACGAAAATTGCTATATTGTACCAGGCTTAGGTGATGCAGGCGATAGAATTTTTGGTACAAAATAAAATATGAATGATAAAATACTCCCAGCGTTAGGCTTGGGAGTATTTTTTATGTCTGAATAGAGTTTAGTATTAGTAGAAAATAATAAGAAAGCTTGCACCACCTTTTGCATAGTATTAATAGGTGATGTAATGAAGCTGAAAAGATTTTTAATAAACAGTGCTTTGCTTACAGCTGCGTCTGTAATAACACAGGCTTTATGTATGATTTTTAGAATTTATATGAGCAATACTATTGGTGCCGAGGCGATAGGGCTTTATCAGCTTATTGTAACTGTATATGTTTTTGCAGTTACAGCAGTTACCTCGGGGATTACTCTGCTTGTTACCCGACTTGTAACCGAAGCTACTGCACTTGGTAATTTAGACAAAGTAAAATCAATTGTGAAAAAATGTACATCAGTTGCTTTAGTAACAAGTCTTTTGGTTGCCAGTGTGCTTTATTTTGGTAGTGATTTTTTTGCAGACAGGGTGCTAAAGCAGAGTGTGGCAGATATTTCTTTGCGTGCACTTGCTCCAAGCTTGCCATTTATTGCAATATCTGCCTGTGCAAGAGGATATTTTTTTGCTATGCGACAGGCTGTAGTAACTGCTGGCGAACAGCTTATTGAGCAGATTATAGAAATGGCTGTGTTCAGTATTCTGGTTGGAGCTATGGCACCAAAGGGGATAGAATATGCCTGCTGTGCTGTGGCAATTGGTGCAACCTTGTCTGAGGTGCTTACAGCTGTATATTCAATGGTTATGTATTTAATTTCTACAAAAAAACTACCAAAATCCTCTAAAAGCTTTGTAGTGGGTAAGCATTTGATTTTTATTGCCTTGCCTGTGTCGCTTAGTGCTTGTTTAAGAAGTGGGTTAAGCGTAATTGAACATTCTACAATACCAACGGGATTAATAAAATATGGTTATGATAAACACACGGCACTAGAGGACTACGGAATGGTAACTGGTATGGTAATGCCATTGCTTGCGTTCCCGTCAGTGGTAATGTTTTCGGTTGCTTCTATGATTATCCCCGAGCTTAGCGAGGTGTATGCAAGGTCTGACCATAAGCAGATACAACGCATAGCCTCAAATATGGTAAAGCTTGTTTTACTGTTCTCTATACCTATAGCTGTTGTGTTTTCTTTTTTTGGTAACGAGCTAGGTGTGCTTATTTATAAAAATGAAACAGTAGGTAAATATATTTGTGTATTTTCGTTGCTTGTACCTGTAATCTATATGGATAGCATAGTAGATGGTATGCTTAAGGGTCTAAATGAACAGCTACACTACCTTACATATAATATAGCTGACTCCTTTATTAGAGTAATACTTGTAATATTGCTTATTCCAAAATATGGTATAGTTGGTTTTGTGATTGTAATGTATACAGGTGCAGTTTTTAATACAGGGCTTTCTCTGTTAAGGCTTATAAAGGTTGCAGACATAAAAATAAAGGTGCTAAGCTGGGTGTTAGCACCTTTGGGGATTACTGTAATATTATGTATGATAGTGAAGCTTGCTATGAATTATATTTAAAGCTTTTTAAGCACTCTTATCCAATAGTGTGCTGTAAGTGTAAGCTTGTCTGTTTGCTCTAGCTTTTCTCTGTTTTCTTTTTTTATTCTCCATAGGTGGGGTGTCATCATAAGAAGATTTTTAAGCTGAGCATTATCAAGTGTAAATGAAAACTCCTGTTCTTCTACGCTTATTTCTTTGAATTTATCGCTTATATATGCAGGTTTTTTATCTTGCTTATACACCTCGTCATAAATAATATGCTTTAGCTCTATAAGGTGGTTATTGCCTGCTATAACCTCTATTATATAGCCACCCTTCTGTAAAATTCGTGTGTACTCGTCCTTTGATATAAGCGAAAACATTGCTGTTATAAGCTGTGTGCTGTTATCCTCTACAGGTAAACAGCCAGCTGTAGCAACTGCCCATACAATTTCTTTACTTCGGCTACACGCCATTCTTACTGCATCCTTAGAAATATCTATACCCATACAGCTACATTCACCAACTGCATTTTTTATGGCTGTTGTGTAGTAGCCTTCTCCACAGCCGATATCAACTATCTGTGGTTTTTCTATACCATGCATAAGCTCTGCTGATTTTTTGGTTACTGCGTTGCAAATAGGCATATATATTCCACTGTTTAAAAATTCACGTCTGGCTACAAGCATTTCTTTAGTGTCACCTGGGTGCAGTGATTTTTTATTCTGTACAGGCAACAAATTTACATAGCCTTGCTTTGCAAGGTCAAAGCTGTGTCTTTTTATACAGCAATAGCTTTTTTCTACTCTTGTAAGAGGCTTGCCACATATAGGGCATATCATTTTTACATTATTATTCAATATTATCACCATTTTAATTATATTACTTTATAGTATTATTATCAATATTATTAATAAAAACAATCTTGACAAAACACAAAAAATAAAGTATGATTAGTAATACAAATCATACTTTATTGAAAGAGGGTTGCTTTTATGGATAAAAAACATAACGGACTAAATGCGTGGACAGTAAAGATAGGCGAAAAAGGACAATTTGTTATACCAAAGGAAGGCAGAGATATGCTTGGTATTAAGCCAGGCGATACAATAATAGTATTAGGTGACCCAGAAAGAGGTATTGCAATACCTCCTAAAAAAATGATGGATAAATACATAGCTAATATATTTACTGAATTATCTGATAGTGAGGAGAAAAATTAATGAGTAAGATAGTATTTTTTTGTATACCAGCACATGGACATACCAACCCAACACTAGGTGTTGTAGAAGAGCTTGTAAAGCGTGGGCACGAGGTAATATATTATTCATACACACAATTTAAAGAGAAGATAGAGAGTCGTGGTGCTAAGTTTGTTGCTTGTGACGATTACGATATGGAGCAAAAGCTTACTCCAGAGGATGCTACCAGAATAGGAAAGGATTTAGCATTTTCTACCGAAATAATTGTTGATACTACCTTAGCTCTTGATGATATGGTAAGCGAGCATATGAAGGAGCTACAGCCAGACTGTATTGTTGCAGACTCTATGGCTGTATGGGGTAAAGCAATTGCACTTAAAGAGGGAATACCATTTGTATCATCAACAACTACCTTTGCATTCAATCAGTATTCCTCAAGAATTATGAAGAAGGGTATAGGTGAATTGTTCGCTATGCTGTTTGCTATGCCTAAAGTCAACAAAAACCTAAAACGCTTGCAGGATAAGGGCTACCCTATAAATAATATTTTAGATATTCTTCAAAACGACAACGATACAAACACAATTGTATATACCTCACCTGAATTTCAGCCTTGTGCAGAAACCTTTTCGGACAAGTATTCGTTTATAGGACCATCTGTTCGCCCTGTTACAGAAGAGATTGAAAAAACTCGTAATAAACTGATTTATATTTCGATGGGTACAGTTGTAAATAATTCGCTGGATTTTTATAAAAAATGTATATCTGCGTTTACAAATACCGAATATCAAGTGATTATGTCTGTGGGTAATCTTGTAGATATAAAGAAGCTTGGCGATATACCTGCTAATATTACAGTTAAAAGCTTTGTAGACCAGATTGCTGTATTAAATAAAGCAGATGTATTTTTATCACATTGTGGTAT
>JAXJJE010000275.1:0-1694 GCA_036298405.1 Acutalibacteraceae bacterium | reverse complement strand
GTTTGTAAGAGTATAAAATCTAAGCTTGCAATAAAAGCAAGAAAGACACCGACACATTACATGTGTCCCTAATAAAAAACTTTAAATCAACACAAACTAACTGTAAATATTAAAATTTTATCTTCGTGCTATAAAGCCATACAGAGTGCAACTCTGACCAACAAACTACAATTTATTATCAAAGAACCCCGTTACAATGGCTGTTTTTGCCACTGTAACGGGGTTATTCGTTTATATTATCAGATTTCTCAGACTTATTTGAACATATCGAAAATATCACCTAAAAACTTATCCCATGCATCGTCTATGTATTTTGACAAGCCTTTATAATATTCTTCATCATACGGTACAAACAAATATGCTTCATCCTGAAATTCTTCGCAATTATACTTTTCTGTACCAAAATACTCCTCTGCAAAGCAATCTACACTGTTGGTAAAGCTTCCTTTAGTATTAAAAACATAGAATTCTTTAGCAAAGCGAGCACCGGAATCATTGAAATAGCCTACTTTGATTTTACCATTTAATAAAGGTGTATTCTTTATATATTCTCTTAAATCTACGCTTTTATCCTTTACTACAGATGGTAGCTCTGGCAATTCACTCAATAATCTGTCACTTAACAGATTATGCTCTGCACACCATCTTAAAAATACAGCCAGATGATTATAGCCCGACAGCATATCAGCACTTAAATTCAATCGTGTGATTTTACTACTATGATTAAAGCCATCATCAAGAATTTTACCCAAGCTATTTTTACCACAGCAATTTTCTCTGTTAAGGTCAAACACAGGAGTAATATTATCATCTAATAAATCAAGAAAATCATCAGAATCATATTCTAATATAAAATCAAGCTCTTCTGGATAAAGAAAAAATAGCTGGTAAAAATTAATTTCTCCTTTAGATTCAAGCTTCAACGAAAGTCGTTTAAATTCACTATCTAAAGCATTAAACAGGATTACACTCGAAAAACCAGTATTATCAGCATAAGGTGTATTTTCTTCATCGGTTGAAATCGTATGCCTACAGCCTAGCCAAGCATCATTTCTGATTGGTAAACGAGCAAGACTCTTTAAACATCTTATAGGCCAATAATCCTCTTCTTTGTCGGATTTCAGATTCCAGTCAGCTGGCAAATGAAGCACTAATTCTGCTCTTTCTAGTTGGTATTCACCTAATTCCTCGGGTACATTCATTTTGTATGCACCCATACCCATTGTAATTAGCTTATAATAATTCTGCTTTTCATTTGGGGGTATTACAATAATGTCTAAATGAATATCTGGGGAGAATACCTCGTGCATAACCTCTTGAAAGCTACCGAATTTTTCTTCTATGTAGCTTTCATAAGCCTTAATCTCTTCTTCTGAATATAAGTATTTTGCAAAGCCTGCTTCTAATCTCTTTTTCAAAGCATTAACCCCCACATTATAACTTAATTAACACTAATTAAAATAGTATTATACCTCAGCGATAACCTCTACCTCTACAAGTACATTCTTTGGTAGCTCTTTTACTGCTACGCAAGAACGAGCTGGCTTGCTTGAAAAATAATTACCATAGATTTCGTTAAATGCTGCAAAATCGCTCATATCAGCTAAGAAGCATGTTGTTTTTACAGCCTTGTCAAATGAAGAACCGGCTTCCTTAAGAACCTCGCCGAGATTTTTCATTACCTGTTCTGTCTG
>JAXJJE010000274.1:0-8936 GCA_036298405.1 Acutalibacteraceae bacterium | reverse complement strand
TTATATGCGTCCCTAATAAAAAACACTTTGAACAAAAACAAACTAAGTTATAAACAATAAAACTTATAGCGTTATGCTGTAAAGCCACCAGAGTGCAACTCTGACCGATAAACTACAATTTGTACGTGATTTATCAGCCTAATTCTATTATTTTATCAATTACACTTTTATATGTACCGTCTGCAACATCATAGGCATACATAGACGATACATAAGGGTTAATTGTTTCTTCCATCTGGTCATTACTATAAACAATATATCCCTTTTCTATATCTGTACCTGTTTCGCTACTTTTAAACAGCAATGCTACATAATCTATTTCTTTATCAGAAACCTCTTTAAGCTCTGTTTTATCAAGCTCTGCAACCAGCTTATATAGCTGTTTTGCCTTCTCTGCTTCAAACTCAAGCTTTTCTCCGTTGCTATATCTTACGCTACATTTTAAATCTGCAATAGAATCTATATCTACATCTTCAAATGTAGGTGTAACATACACAGGACTTGAAACCGGAGCTGTTGATTGTGTTTGATTTTGCTGTGCCTGCTCGTTAAGATCCTCTACATTTTTACCACAGCCACAAAGTAGCATTAATGCTACTACGCATATACAAATTTTTTTCATCTGGTATACACTCCTGCTTTTATTCTGTTGTATCTTCTGCTGCCTTTGTGCGTTTAAATACAGCCGACATATTCACACCGTCATCAACATCAACAAGCTTTTTATTAACCGAGTCATATGTAAATGTACCCATCTCTCCTGTAACAGCTGATGTATAAGTTATTGTTGTGCCATCAAAATAGTAAGAACCGTTTGACACATTACCTCTGTTATCTACCGAGAATGTACCATTTGCATTAAAAGTATATTTAATCACAGAAGCAGGTGTTGTTTGCTGTCCGTTTGATTGCTCGTAATAGTTAAGATACCAATCACCCATTATAGGTGTTAACAGCTCTACTGTTTGTGGAACTGTAGGTGGCTGTGTTATTGGCTCGTTTATCTCTACAGAAAATGTTGTGTTTTCTGGCTGAATCTGTACCTGTGTTGGTGCTTCAGTTTCTGGCTCGGTTTCTGGCTCGGTTGGAGCTAATGTTGGTGGCTGTGTTGGTGGCTGTGTAACAGCCTGTGTTGGTGCCTGTGTTGCTGGCTCTGTAGGCGCTTCTTCTGATAGCATACTACAGCCTGCTGTTACAGCTGTTGTTAAACAAAGCATTGCAATAAATAGCTTTTTCATTTTTATCACTCCGAATTTTTCTTTTATTATACAACCCTATTATATATTATATAAAAGCAAAATTTCAATAATAAATCAAGCTATCACGCATAAATTTACAAATTAGTAATTAATTTTTGCCAACACTTTACAATAATTTTAAATTTTTGTTGACATAAGCCTTACTCAGTGTTAGAATGTGGGTAGATTGGTAACGAAAGGATGTTGAGTTTGTTCATAGTATTCTGATTAAGAGCAAGCTAAAAGCATAAATATAGAAAGTAGCAGTTTTTTACTGTTGCTTTATTTTCTATACGCTTTTCAGCTTAAAAAGGACTTTAATCCATATACAGCATATTTTTTAATCATTTGTTTTATGCTGTTTTTTGTTCCTGTCTTATTCAAATACTATAAGCACAACTATTATATATTCACCAGCAGTGTCGTTATCTGTTGGCGTTACAGCCGTGTTGTAAATTATGTGCAGAGTATTTGTTTAACGCAGGTACTCTGCATTTTTGTTTTTATCCCAATGTATAAAACAAAAATAATATTATGAAATAAAAGGCTTAACAAATACCCACACTGCGTTTATGTTGCTATGATTTAGTTGAGCAAATAACCAAATCACTATTGATTTATAAGTCAGCATAAACAGCTGTAAGCGTATTTAATAAAAAGCCAATCTAATCTATATAAGAAACGAGGGATTAATTATGATACAGGTAGAAAACCTTAGCAAAGAATTTAAAAAGACTATAAAACAGCCTGGTATAATAGGTAGTGTAAAATCGCTGTTTAAACCACAAACAGAAAAGGTGCTTGCAGTAGATAATGTAAGCTTTTCTGTACCAAAGGGAGAGGTTCTGGGCTTTATTGGCCCTAATGGTGCTGGTAAATCAACTGTAATAAAAATGCTTACTGGTATTTTAACTCCTACCTCGGGTCAATGTGTAATAAATGGTAAAATCCCACAAAAGGACAGAAAAAACTATGTGCGTGAAATTGGCGTAGTTTTCGGACAAAGAACTCAGCTATGGTGGGACCTGCCACTGCAAGAAACCTATAGCGTTTTAAAAGAAATATACGAGGTACCCGACGATAAATTCAAACAGAGAATGGCGTTTTTAAACGAGGTTTTAGATTTAGAGACCTTTATAAAAAGCCCTGTAAGAACATTGTCACTTGGCCAGAGAATGAGAGCAGACATTGCAGCTTCACTTCTTCACAGTCCAAAGGTACTATTTTTAGACGAGCCAACTATTGGCTTAGATGTAGTTGTAAAGGACAACATACGTAAGGCTATTGCACAAATTAATGCCGAGGAGGATACCACTGTTATTCTTACAACACACGATTTAAGCGACATTGAGCTTTTATGTAAGCGTATTGTAATGATTGACAAGGGTAAAAATGTGTTTGACGGCAATTTACAGGAGCTTAAAAGCAAGTATGGTCAGATGAGAGAGCTATGCTTTGAAACCGATACAACAGCAAGCATAGAAGAAAAGCTAGGCTACAAACACAGCTTTAATGTAGCTGATGACGACATAGAGCTTATGATTGACAACAACACTGTAAAGGTACGCTTTAACAGCAGTAAAATAGCAGTTGCCGATATGCTGAGTCACACACTAAGCAAGGTAAATGTTAAGGATATCAACGTTAAGGATGCCGATATAGAAGAAATAATCAGACGCCTATATAAAGAAGGAGTGGCTGATAATGCGTAGATTTTTTAAGATTTACACACCATTTGCAGGTGCAGGGCTACAAAGCTTTATGGCGTACCGATTTAATTTTATCTTCTTTATGCTTGGCGAAATTTTAAAATGCTTTATTATGTTTTTTGTATGGAAAGCAGTTTTCGAAAGCTCAAACACCGAAACCTTTATGGGCTTTTCTATGATTGATATGACAGTTTATCTGTTCATAACATTTTTAACAGGCTATCTTACATACAGTGACGGTGCATATGCAGTTGGTGAAGAAATAAGAGACGGCTCAATCTCTATGCGAATGATAAAGCCTGTAAGCTTTGATATGACCTTTCTTTTTACCGAGCTTGGTCAAAAGCTTATGGTGTCAGGAATAGTTCTTGTTCCTATTTGTATAGGTGTAGAAATTTACAAATTCCTAGCCTCTGGCGAGTTTATGTTTAATATAGTTAACTTTTTATTATTTGTTGTAAGCGTTATTTTTGCTTATTTAATTTCTTTCTTTTTTAATGTATGCTACGGATTTTTAGCGTTTTTCCTTAAAAACCTGTGGGGATCTAACATACTTAAAGAGGTTATAGTTGACTTTTTATCTGGTGCAACTATTCCACTTGCATTTTTACCTGCCGTACTTAAAGATGTACTTATGTTTTTACCGTTCTCGTCATTAAGCTATACACCGGTTATGATTTATATGGGTGTATACTCATACCAAAAGGCTATAGGTTTAATTGCTATACAGCTTTTCTGGGTAATTGTATTCTGGCTTATAAGCAAGCTTATATGGCACAGTGCAGTAAAACGACTTTGTGTACAGGGTGGTTAAACCAGAATTTACGGAGGTTTTATTTTGGAGATTTGGGACGGATATTTTAAAGACGGAACCTTAGCAAATCAAGATTTAATCAGAGGTGAGAAAATCCCAAAAGGCTTGTACCATATCGTGTGTGATGTTTTAGTCAGACATATTGACGGTGATTATCTTCTTATACAAAGAGATTTTCGCAAGCCACACTTCGGTGGCTATTTTGAAGCCACAGCAGGAGGCTCGGCACTAAAAGGTGAAGATATAATAGCCTGTGCTAAAAGAGAGCTTGCTGAAGAAACAGGTATTGCTTCAAATTCTTTTGAGTTGATTGGTCAATGCCATTCCTGTAACACAATATATTATAGCTATCTATGTGTTACAGATTGGAATAAAACATCCATTATACTTCAAGAAGAAGAAACAATTTCTTATAAATGGGTTTCAGAAAAGGATTTTATTAGCTTTGTAAATTCACACGAAATGATTGATCTTCAAAAAGAACGCTATAAAAAGTTTTTCAGGAAAATGGGGTATATCACATAAGCTCCAGCTTCACATTTAAAACACTAAAAAAGGAGGCTTAATATGTTTAAAACTCTAAGAAGAATGATACGAATGCACCGTATTTTTATTGCTCAGGATTTAAAGAAAATGATGGAGTATAAAATAGATTTTCTTACCGGTGCAGTAAGCTTTTTGCTTGGTCAGGCTGTTAATATAGCCTTTTTGTGGATAATATTCAGCCAGATACCACAGCTAAAGGGCTGGGAATATAACGAAATAATTTTTATTTATGGCTTTTCGCTTTTGCCAAAGGCTTTAGACCACCTATTCTGCGACAACCTATGGATGGTAGGATATTCCATTGTAGCAAAGGGTGATTTTGATAAATATTTAACCCGACCAATCAACCCACTATTCACAGTAATTGTAGAAAGATTTCAGGTTGACGCACTTGGCGAGCTTATTGTGGGCATTGCACTTATTGTGTCAACAATCGGCAAGGTTTCAATACAATGGAGCATTTTAAATGTTGTACTGTTTTTACTTGTTATACCGTTTGCAACACTTATATTCACAAGCATAAAAACAGCCACAGCAGCTATTGCATTCTGGACAAAACGCAGTGGTCAGATAACACACGTATTTTATATGGTAAACGATTTTGCAAAGTACCCAACAACAATCTATAACAATTTTATAAAAACCATAATAACATACATAATCCCATTTGCGTTCACTGCCTTTTACCCTGCAAGCTATTTTTTAACAGGAGAAAATCCACTGTTTAATATTGGTCTTACAATAGTTATGTCTTGCATATTAATGGTAATAGCAGTGCTTATATGGAACAAGGGTGTATCTGCCTATGAAAGTGCAGGGTCATAAATTCTTATTTTAGCATAAACTATATAATAAACAAATACAGCATAAGCCCCGACAAAATGAATTGTCACGGCTTATGCTGTATTTATAATAATCAATAATAAAAAGTAAACAAGAATTTACGAGCAGATTTTGTGCCATAATAATACTGACACACATCAAGGCTGTTGCCTTGTAAGAACACGGCATAAAGTATGGTGCAAAATATGCCGTAAAGAAGTCTACTTTAAAGATTAGTATTATCACCCCAATCATAATAGAAAAACCTACATTCCTATCTTATTGGTAAGAATGTAGGCTTTTTATTATATATTTTATCCCTAAACAACTATATGATTTTTAATTATTTATACTAATCTCTAATAAAAAGTGGACAAGAATTTGCGAGCAGATTTTGTACCAAACGAATACTGACCCACAGCAAGGCTGTTGCCTTGTAAGAACATGGTATAAAGTTTGGTGCAAAATACGCCGTGAAGAAGTCTACTTTTTAATAAAGATTAGTATTAAATTTACATAACAATAAATATTATACTAAACACCGTTTTAAATACAGCAATCATTTCGGTATATGTGTTACTGTGCTTCTTACTGTGTATACTAAAGGAGACGGATTTTGAAGCAGACACGGTATTTGCTTAGAAAAACATCTGCCCGATAAGCCTTTTCTGATTTAAACGGTGTTTAGTATAAAATAAATAAAGTAAAACAATATGCTTTTTAATTTATCTCAACTGCCAGTAGTAGTATATAATTCACTTTGGGGGGTGTGGCTTAAATACAACCACTGACAGCCGTGACAACTAAATAATATTAATACCAATCATTAGCTGGTAAGTCATCTATTAATCCCAGAATATATTTTTGCACATACACTGCATCTAATAGATCTATTTCTTCGTTGAAATCAACATCGGCATCATACTTAGCTAGTTCGTCAAGCTCGTATGCACCAAGTATATGCTTCATAATCAATACTGCGTCAGTAAGGTCTACTTCTGCATTTCTGTCCACATCACCAATCATAGGGAAATTATCCCATCTTCCTGTGTGAATATATGCATTCTCTTCGTCATCAAAATTTTTCGCACTTGCTGATGCCATATATGTTGTTGATTGATACCATATAGGATACTCCCAGGTTGTAGCTATGGTTTGTCGATTATTTCCTGACTCTTTAGTTTCTCCGTTGTTAAAGATTATAGTAGGTATCGAGACACTTAAATCATTTATTTTGAAACCCTCCAGTGTGAACTTGTAGATATCGTTACCTACATAGGTCATTTTTGTTCCTGGCCACTCACCTGCATCTTCTGATGATACTATTTCTTTATTGGTTTCTTTATCCCACACTTTACCACAGCTGTATACATAAACATTATCCCATTTTGCTTTTGAATTATCAAAATAAATTGTAATTCTATGACATTTTAAAATATCAGTTGCAACAGACTTATATATGCTGTCTACCTCTTCCTTTGATGTTGCGTTATTGATATCGTTGATTGCCTGTGTTAAAATTGCCATCATATTATCAATTACAGCTTTTTCTTCTGGTATATCTGGTGAGTATCTATCGGTATGACTTGAAGTAAGCAATCTGAGATAATCTGTACACTTTAATTTATATGATTCCAGAACGCTTTCTATCATAGTTGGTATGTTATTGTTCAAAAATTCAAATCTACCCTTTATAAAGTTTTCAAGGTATTTCATTTGCTCATCCTGAGTTTTACCAGACTCTGGAACAAGTAATGTTGTTGTTATATCCCACTTTGTGTAATTCATTATTGATGAAGACTCAAGAAGTGCATCGTATTCATATATGCTCTTTAGTCTGCCTGTGCCAGCTGTATTACCCATAGCAATGTTGTAAGCAGGTACAAACTTTTCGTTCCATACTTTTTCTACCTCTTGTAGAAATTCCTCGTGCTGACAAAGCTGTGCAAATATTGTGTAATCTGAAACACCCCAGGAATTTTTTATAAACCAGCTGTTGTAGTCGGTCATATGAACGCCGTCTTTTTCTATGTTCAGATTACCCAAAGCTACATCAAAGTCCCAGCATGGGCTTGCGTGAACCTTACCATCACCTGTGATGTCAGAATCCTTATAGAAGTAACAGCTTGAAATACCACCATCAATATTTAATGAGAATTCCTGCAATAAATACATAATAGCAGCTGATCTTAAATCTATATACTCTGTAAAGTGCTTACCCTTTGAGTTGTATCCATCAGCAGAATACAATGCATCCTCAAGGTCTTGCATAAAGTTTGCGATATAATTTATCTGCTCAACAGAGCAATACTCCGGAGCTTTCACATTAACCATTTGAACACGCTCTGTAATAAATGATGATGGCTCGTCTATTTGTGTTACAAATTCCATCAGATAGCCACCTGTGATATCATCAGGGTTGTAAGGAATGTTAAATGCCTTTCTTTCATTCCAAAATAAACCTTCGTTTACAGAGTACGTATCGTCACCATATAGCTCTTCCAGGTCAGCCTCTTCTATACCTAAAGCGTTTGCTACTGCCTCTTCTGTGTTTTTTTGCAGGTCTGTAATATCTACCAGCTCGCCGTCACCAGCTTCTATCTTTTGTGTCAGCTGATATGTACCCATATACTGACCATTGGCATATAAATCCACAAAGCGTGAATCTGGTGAATAGTCAATTCCCATTTCGTGACCAAGGTCGTACATAAACTTATTTCTTATCATTGAGTGCTCCTGTGCATTAGCTAGCAAGCACCATTTTTTATTTTTATCCATACCCAGCAAAGAGGCTTTTTTATCAAGCTTTATATTATAAGGCTTTTTGCTTAATCTCCAGGTTGAATGACCTCTACCCTTTATGTAGTCAAGCTTATTATCATAAGACACAGAGCCGTCGTAATCAATAGCTACTAGCTGACCACTTTCTTTATGCTCTATATCTAAATGAACATTACGCATTGAGCCACTTTCGGTAGTAAGGAATATTGAGCCTATACCTGTTGCCTTTTGCACACATAAACTATATTCTTTATCGTCTGCTATAACAGTATATGTTTGACCATTTTCAAAAAAGCTATAGCTGTTACCACTTGTAATTGTATTACCATTTATTTTAACACTGTCAAAATTATGATAAACTGTAAGATTTGATAAATCTGCTGATGATGGCAATGACCAGTAATATGTATTCTTTTTTGCATACCATTTTACTGCGTCAATGTTGTTTGTTGTTGCAGCTGTTGCACCATCTGCCCAAAGAGCCTTGTCGGTACTTGCTGTAACATAATCAGGTGGGGTCGAAGCTACAGCAGAAACGCTAATTGGCATACCCACTATTATAATGGTGATAGCCAACAACGTTGCTACTATTTTAGCTGTTGTTTTCTTTGAAATCCTCATTTTTTTCTTCCTTTCAAATAAAAAATAATATATTATCACACATAAAGCTCTATTATGTGTTTAATTACAGAAACCCTGTAGCACTGATTAAATTATTGATTGAAAATTAAACAATGCCACAGGGCAGAGAGAACTAGCAAAGCTGTGAAACCTTGCTAAAAGGTATTTTTGTAAATTAGATTAGTATATATGTTACTCACCATAAACGATATCACCATTTATTATAACTGATTTTATGTTTCTGGTGTCAACTACGGTTATTTTAGGGTATTGAGGTACTGGATGATCTGAAAAATTAATCGTTACAGTTTCTTTGTAATAATGGGTTTGTCAAGAAAAGTGTGTAAGTTTATTTATGAAAGTTTAGATTTGAATGTTGCACACAGTTGGGGTTAACCCCAACTG
>JAXJJE010000273.1:0-4754 GCA_036298405.1 Acutalibacteraceae bacterium | reverse complement strand
TTCTCAAACAGAAGATATTCTCTTTGACCAATAATTTTGTTGTCTAGGTATTTTTCGGATACCTTGCCCTTTTTTATCAATGCACCTATTGCTGACGCATTTTTATGGCATAGCTCCTCAAACATAGCCTGAGATAACGCCGAGCCGAGCCCTAAATGCTTTTCGTCAACTCCTAGATACAGAAGAATATAATTATCACATCTTTTTCTGTTTTTCAGCATAAAGATAAGCTCAAAAAGTCCTAATTTACCATAAAGCTTGTTTCTGTAATCAGGTACAGTAATAAAAAATCCTACCATTGTGTCGTTTTTATACACAAACTTAACCATAGAAAAATCAAGTATTAATTTAAGGCTTTTATACAGCTCTCTGAATTCTTCCTCGGTAATATAAGAAAAAACAGGGAAGTCGCTGTATAGCTTTATAAGAAGCTTGTAAACATCGCCTATAGCTTTGTTCCAGTCCTGCTTTTTGGGTGAAACAATGTGATAACCCTTTCTGATAAAAAAGTTGTATCGCTTTATATAGGTTGGGTCATGCTCTTCTTTTTTCGAAAATCTTTTATAGATGTTTGATACATAGGTTTCAGAAATTTCAAATCCGATTTTTTTCCAAAGCCTTGGGTAGTATTCTTTTCCGTAAGGCTCAGAAAAATAACGGTTTTCATCGAATTTGTCAGACTTCATTCTGTAGCCAATCCAAAAGCTTGCGTCAACAGGCCCTATAAGCTTTTTTATTCCGTTTTCTCTTGCAAAATTCTCTGCTACATCAACCATTGCTTTTACAGCTGTGCTATTATCCTCGCTGTCAAAAAAGCCTAGATACGCCTCGTCCTTATTGGGGTATATCGTAACTGCACATCTTGCAACAGCTTTTTCATTAAAATAGCAAACAAACGCAGTAAAGCTAAAATATTTGCTTAGCGTATGTGTGCCTTGCAAAAGAGTAAGCTCCTCTGAGCGTTTTTGCATAAGCTCGTTTTTATTATGTATGCGTGAAGGAAGTGATAAAAAATCATCATATTCATTAGCAGTAGCTTTTTTTACGAGATACATTTTTCTGCTCCTTATCACATATTGTTATAGAACCGTTGTTACCGTTAAGCTCTATTATATCGCCGTCCTTTATAAGCTCTGATACATTCTTAACGCCAACAACAGCAGGTATTTTCAGTTCTCTTGATATAATCGCTGTGTGCGACAATAGCGAGCCTTTCTCGCTGATTATGCCCTTAGAATTTGACAGGATAAATACCCAGCCTGGGTCTGTCATTTTTGCTACGATTATTTTACCCTTGGTATCAGGAGGATTGCAGGCATCCTTTACAACAACTGCCTCACCTTTTACTATGCCAGCAGATGACGGTGTTCCGTAAAGCACGTTTGTATCAGAAAAAGCCTTAGAGATGTTATCTGTATGGGTGATTTTTTTGTCAAATTCTTTATCCGAAAAAACTATTCTCGAAAAGGCAGGAAGCTCACCAAAGCCCTTGTAATCCTCTTTTCTTCTTGCAATTATTTCTGCAAAGTCGTCTGGGTTTCCGTTGAAAATTTCATCTCTTGTAAGATAAAAAACATCTCTCTTGTCGCAGATTCTATTATTCTCATAGAAAATTTCACCAGCACGTAAAAACATAGAACGCACCATACCATAAATTCGTGTTCTGTTAAGACGAGAAATTTCTCTGTTCATAATTCCGATAGAAGCCTTTTTTACAAAATAGAGTATTCTTTTCTTTCTCTTTTTTATGCCGATAGCTATATCCTTTGCAGATATTTCAGCTTCATTAAGAAGTGAGCTTTTTGTTCTCTCAAATATAGCCTCATCAGAGGAAAGCTCCGAAATTTTCTTTATAAGAAGCAACGGACTTTCTCTGAAGGTAATAGTTTCCATTTTTAGCTCTTCTGGAGAACGGTCACCATAAAGTGAGATGTATTCATAAAGCTTTTCTTTAAACTGTGGGTATTTAGCAAGCTTTTCTTCAAGCTCATTTTCAGATTTTGAAGAGCTTAATTCGTCAAGCATTTTTCTATCGCAGGAGGCAAGCCTTATCATAGCACGTATAGGCTTCATGCTTTCTATATTTGAAATTCCACTAATAAATTCATTTGCTTTTTTCTCATAGTCCTCTATACCAGATTTTTTGATTTCTGACTTCAGAAGTCCTGTAAAAATAAATGCATAAAGGTCATTTAAAAGTGTTATATCCCATACAGCCAGAACCTTGTCTGATATTTCGTTGTATAGCTTTTTTATATCTTTAAGAGATATATCATCTGTAAAATTTTCTCTGAAATATTTTTCTGTAGCAGGGAATGAGGCATTTAGCTTTTCCATATTTTTTCGTGTGGAAAATGCCTCTGTAATTACATTTAAGTATGTAGAAGCTCTTTTATAGAATGGTAGCTTTACATAGCAACCTTCGTGAGATTTTTCAGCAACACCCATCATATCCTGCCATATAGGTATTATCTTTTTTGACATTGGCAGAAATGACAGTAGGGTATACCAGTTTGATATTTTATAATAAACTCTGCCGTTTGCAGAGCCTGTCATATTATAATAGGTATCGTTGAATTGGTTTACAAAAGCTTCGTCGTGTAGAACTCGTTTTGCTAAGCCCTTAAAAACTCCACTGTAGGCTTCTCTTACAAAAGAGATTGTCAGTGGAAGCGATATTCCAGGGTAGCTTTCTACTATGTTGCTGTTATCAAGAATTAATGGGCTTGTGTCGTCTATTGTTGTTATTGGTCTTGCTTGTAGAATAAAAACCTCATTGTTTTTTACAGCAAATTCTATATCTACAAGCTTGCCAAAAATTTCTTCTATTTCTGCACACAATTCTATAAGCCTTTCTATAAGCTCATCTGTCATATCAGGCGAAGCCTCTCCAGCTTTTTCGGTATAATATTTTTTGTCTGTTCTGTTGTAATAGCAGGTTGTAACATCAGTTTTTTCTTCAACTACGTTATCTCCTGTTTTACAACCTATAACAATAACGCTTTCGTTTAAAATGCCTTGAGGATTTGCAGAGAAAATAACTCCAGAAAAATCAGCGTAAATCATTTCTTGAATAATAACAGTCATCTTTATTTCGTCTGCATTTATTCCGTTTTCTTTGCAATATGAAATAACGCTTTCGTTTTTGGCAGATGCAAAGCATTCTTTTATTTTACAGAGAACATCTTCTTTTTTTACAAAAAGAATGCTGTCAAACTGACCAGCAAACGAAAGCTGTGTGGAATCCTCGCAAAATGCTGAGGAACGTACCGAAAACTCCTTTCTCTCGTCTAATAGAGAAAGGAGCTTTTCTTCGGTTGGGATTTCATTTACGCAAAAAAGCGAAGGAACATTAATGCCCTTTTCTTTCATAACAAAAAGACGCTCTGCTTTTTTGCCGATTTGGTGGTTTTTAAAGTTTTCTAATGTAATAAATCTATTCATATCTTTCCAAAAATCATATAGGCAGGGATTATCAGAAGCATTGTAGCCTCTGTGATGTATGTGTATATCTCAACTCTTGTAACAAGCTTGAATCTTTCTGGGTTTTTTGTAAATAGAATAAACTCCACTGTCATTACTGCAACGTTGATTAATAGTACGAAAAATCCGATTATATTAAGATTTATAACCAATAGCAGATTTGTTACGATGTCAACAAGAGTCAGAATAAGAACAAAAATGGTAGACTTTTTGTATCCAAAAAGCTTTGAGTATGTAGTGTACTCTGTTTCGTCCTTAGGTGCACGAATTTTTCTTGAAACCTCCCATATAAGAGCAGGGAAGTAAAGTGTCATAAGAACAAGGAACGATGTTAATGTGAATGGCTGTAGGTTATATTTTATACAGCAGAATGAGATGATATAAAGGTTTAAAACCATCTGCACCGGGTTATGAGTTACTAAAGCCAAAGGCAGGCTTTTGCTGATTTTATGCTTTTGGAAAAACCACAGCGACATCATAATACCATATACCATAAGGAACAGATAGAATATAAAGTTGTTCATAAACACAGCGTTTAGAATTGTCATAACAGCAAGGTCTATGGCAACAACTGTGTTAAGGTCTTTTTTAGTTACCTTTCCACTTGGGAAGGCTCTATGTGGAAAAAGCTTTTTATCTGTTTCGTAATCCTTAAAATCATCGGCAATTCGTAAAAACATCAAAAAGCCGAATACAGTTATTCCTCCTACAATTTCTTGTATGCCTAATGAAAAATCTGTAATGCCGTAGTTTAACAGCAGTATAAAATAAATTTCACCAAAAACTATAAATCCAAGTAGAAGTCTTGGGAAAAACGGGTACATTTCTTTAAAATAAATACTAAGTCGTTTAAGCATTTTTCTCTCCTATCCTTTCACCAATAAGAACCTTAGTTTCTACTGCGTTATCGGAATTTTTGAGTATATCCTCATCGATTGTAATAACATCTTTTTTTACCATAACAACGCAGGTAGAGCCACCCATCTCAAAATAGCCCTTTTCTTCTCCTTTAGAAAAGGTTTCTGCAGGGTGGTTTATTATTTTACCTACAAGCAAAGCACCTATTTCAATCTGATAGCAGGCACCGAAGCTTTCGGTTTCTATGTATGAAACACTTCGACAGTTTTCTGAAAATACTTTATATCTTTTTGAGGATATCGGGCTTACAGTGTGAAGCTTTCCGTCTATGTATTTTTTACGGATAAGCTTGCCGTTATCAAAAAAGCAATATCTGTGATAATCGTCAACGGTGAGCCTGAACACAAGGCAGT